>QNXU01000067.1 GCA_003973485.1 Bacteroidota bacterium
TTTATCATTTAAAATGCTTAAAACCAATTTTTTACATATTGCAATAACTGCTGTTTTAATCTCCATTTATCCTTGGCTAGAAACGCTGTCATTTGAAACCCAATTACAGACCACTTTAGCCATGATTTTTCTTTTAGGAATTCCACATGGGGCTATTGATCATGTTTTAATGCAAAGAAAGCATCCTTCAAAATCGGATCAATTTAAATTTTACGGTTTTTATTTAGGGTTAATAGCTGCTTATATTGGTTTATGGATTTTATTACCCTATTTAAGTTTAATTATATTTTTCTCGATTTCTTTTTATCATTTCGGACAATCACAATTTAGTGATGTAAACATTTCTGAGAAGAGTATAATTAAAAAAACACTTTATCTTTTTTGGGGCGGATCTATCATTAGCGGTTTATTTTTTCATCATTATAATAAGCTAATTGAATTCTTTTCCGAAACCTCTCATTTTTCAGCCACTTCCTCTGTAATTACTGAAAAAAATCTACTCCTTTTCTTTTTGATTAGTAGTAGTATCACATTTGTTTTAATGATAATAATATTGATAGGTAAAGCCAAAAACCGAAATCGGTTTGGTACTGAACTAGTTATCTTTTTACTATTACACTTAGCTTTTTATACTATTCCTCCTTTATTAGCTTTTTCACTCTACTTTGCTATTTGGCATTCATTGAAAGTGCTTTATCAGGAATATACATTTCTTAAAACACAACGGAAAAAATTCAATCTTAACAAATTCATTAAGGAATTGCTTCCTTATTCTGTCATTAGCATTATTGGTGCTTCCATTTTGCTTTTTACCTTTTCCTATTTCGAATTTACAATTCCCCCTTTCTTTCTTACCATTATTTTCCTTTCCGTTTTAACACTACCGCATAGCATTGTAATGGATAATTGGTATCAAAAATTCCAGAAAAACGCTTGATTTATTTCATACCAGGAAGACTGATTCCTTTTAATTTTCTATAAAGGTTTATCGCATATCGATCAGTCATTCCGCTGATATAATCAATGCAAAGCAAACTGATTTCATAAAGGCTTGCCGTATCGGTGATTAGTTCCTGATAAGTTTCAGGTAACAATCTAAAAACAGTTAAATCTTTTTTACTTGATTCTTCAATTCCTTTTTGAGCTATGGCTGCCCCTAAAAACTCTTCCAATAAGCCTTCTAAAACTCTGTGGCCAACCACTTCAGTTTCTAACACCAAATGAGACCGGTAGATTTTCTGAATGGATACTTCAATGATATTACTTAAAACTCTTTTGGAAGGAACTTTACTCATTAATGCAGAATCAAATTTTCCAGTTAAGATGTCTTCTTCATTTTCCATGAAAACCTCAGCGCATTCATTAATGAGTTTATTAATACATAAAGCTCTTAAATAAGCTATCTTTTCATTCTTTCCTTTTGTTTTTTCCAGCTTTTCAGGCAGATAGGAATCACCTAAAACATTGGCCAACAAATCACGAGCTTGCTCATAAGGAACCCAGCCTAAACGGCAACCATCTTCTAAATCGATTACATGATAGCAAATATCATCTGCCGCTTCTACCAAAAAAGTAAGTGGATGACGAACCCAACTCATTTCTTTAGACAATCTTATTAATCCTAATTCATTAGCTAGTTCCTCAAAATATTCCTTTTCCGCTTGAAAGAAACCGTATTTCTTCTGGCTTTTTCTGCTGTCATCTTTTTCAAAAAGATGGGCAGTTCTTGGATATTTACTAAATGCAGCTAAAGTGCTGTAAGTTAATTTTATACCTTGATTATCGGGTCTGTTGAATAAGCGGAAGCCCTGAGCATTTCCTTCAAAATTTATAAGGTCTTCCCATTCTTCTACAGAAACTTGAGATTGAATCCATTTACCTAATGAAGTGTTTTTGAAAAATGCTGAAATGGCATCTTCACCTGAATGGCCAAAAGGAGGGTTTCCTATGTCATGCGCTAGAGAAGCAGCAGCTACTATAGCACCAAAGTCAAAAGATGAAAAGCCTGATTCTTTTAATTCCGGGTACTTATCTACTATGGATTCACCCACTTTTTTGCCTAATGACCTTCCAACACTACTGACTTCCAAGCTGTGTGTCAGCCTTGTATGCACAAAATCTTCCTCGGGTAAAGGAACTACCTGTGTTTTATCCTGCAACCTACGGAAAGGATGAGAAAAAATTATTCTATCGTAATCTTGCTCAAAAAATGAGCGCGCAGAGGACTGATTAGTATTGCTGCTTTGTCCTAGTCGATTTGGGTTCAGTAATTTTAGCCAGTTCATTTTTTCCATAGCTTAAAATTAATGGAAAGAATTGAAACATGTGATTTAAGTCTTAGAGATTTAAGATAAAAGACTAAAAAGTAGCAATCGCGAGCTGTGAATGTATTGAAAATGTATGATGTAAATCAAATAGTTGGTTAGGATAGGAGCTAGGAAGCTCGCACCAGCACGGAAGTAGCAAACTTGCAAAATTAAGAGCTAGCGCAAGCTTCCCAGCTCGTGCTTGGGTCTAATTAAACCTCAAAAGCTGGCGATAGCGTCTCGTATATCCCTTTGTTAACTACCTATTTTCACTTCTCACAATCGTATTATCGATATATAAATTCCTTCCAGAGAGGCTAGTATAATATTCTCTTAATTTTCTGGGAGAAGGACTGTTAGTGGGATAACCACTTAAATTATAGAAAGAGTTTCCGCATTCACATTCCAAATATTGCTGACCTGCATTCATAGAAATAACAGAACATTCCTTTTCTGGTTCATAAGGGCAGGTTCTTTCAAAAGCAGCATAGTCATTTTCTGCTCTTTTGACCACTATGACTCCTTTTAATCCTACATCTTCCAAAATCACATTTTTTTCGAACTGCAAACTTTGATAACTCACTAAATCAAGGTTTAGCGATAATTGAAAAGGGTCAGGTAAAGGGAGTTCATCCACAAAAACCTCTGGATTTTCTTCTGCGCAGCTTAAAAGCAAAATTACAGGTAAGCATAATAGAAAAGATAATTTTTTAATTATAGTCATAAAACCCTTTGCCGCTTTTTCTTCCGTGGTGTCCGGCATCCACTTTTTGTTGTTGTATTCTGCTTGGTCTGAATTTGGGGTCATAATAAAATGATTCAAACATGGATTTAGTAACCGAAAAATTGGTTTCCACACCTATTAAATCCATTAACCGAAAAGGACCCATTTTAAATCCCGAACTTTCCACTAATCTGTCAATTTGTTCAAAATCGGCTACATTTTCTTCTGCTATTTTCAGTGATTCCACATAAAAATGGCGCGCCACACGATTAACAATGAATCCGGGCGAATCTTTTGCCATCACAGCCTTTTTACCCATTTTTTCTGCTAAAGCTTTGGTAGTTTCTGCTATTTCAGGATTCGTAGCTGCACCAGAAATAACTTCTACCAGCTTCATGATGTGAGCTGGATTGAAAAAGTGCATGCCTACCAATCTTTCTGGGTGTTGAAGTCCTGCACCTATTTGTGTGATGGGTATGGAAGAAGTATTGGTCGCTAAAATGGTGTTTTCGGAATTGATTTTTTCAAGCTGACTGAAAATGTCAATTTTCACTTGTAGTTTTTCTACTACAGCTTCTATGATGACATCTGCTTTAAGCTCATCCAGTTTAGATATGAAACTAATATTTTGAAGACAAGCATCTTTTTGCTCTTGAGTTACTTTACCTTTTTCAATTCCTTTATCTAGGTTTTTAGTAACAGCATTTTTGGCTTTTTCCAAAGCAGATTCTTGAATATCAAAAATAATGGTTTGGTAACCGGCCATTGCGCTCATTTGAGCAATCCCTGAACCCATCGTTCCTGCTCCTACTATTCCTATGCTTTTAATGTCTTTTAGTTTCATAATGGCAAGTTAATGAGTGATGAGATTATAGCAAAGTCTTTTTTGTTTTAGTAATAATAGTTTGAAGTTTCAATGTAGATAATAAAAGCATCAAATCCCTTTGGGAGAGATACTCAAAAGGTCTTATTAAAGATATGCTATTTAACTAATAAATTCTTAAATTCAATAATGAAATCAAAACCTAACAATATGAAAAGTCTATTCCATTATTTACTAACGCTTTTATCCTTTGTTTTTATAGGGTCTTCTTGCCAAAAAGAAGAAATAACAGTGGAAGATGAACTGCCCCCCATTACACAAGAAGGCTTGAATACCTTCGGATGCAAAATTGATGGGGAAGTTTTGGTGCCAAAGGATGGAACGCCTTCAAGTTTATTTTCTTTTGGTAGTACGAAAGGTTTAACTGCCGGGAATGTTGAGGTAGGAATTATTAATGATGAATTTCAAAGATATTTTTATATTCAAGGAATAAACACTCAAGATGGAAATGGTGATTACGTTTTCTTATATATACCTAATTTAAAAACTGCTGGTGAGTATGAGTTAGGGAATAGTACAGGTAGTACAATGTACGAGAATTATAGTCCAAACCATGCTATTGTTTTTTTGGGTGATGACAAGAATGATGGTGAAAAATATCTCTCTTTTGAAAATGGTGGCGAAATTAATATAACAAGATATGACTCAATCAATTCTATAGTCTCCGGAACATTTGAATTTGATGTAATAAAAGAATCTGATCCCTTTAGTGATACGCTTTCGGTTACTGAAGGTCGGTTTGACATTAATTGGAGGACATTAAACGAAGAAGAATAAATTTTTAATTTACTAAAACTAAAACCTTACAATTATGAAAAAGCTTTACCTTTTCACATTACTAGTATTTATTAGCACACAATTATTTGGTCAAGCAGACCAAAGTTTAGCCCTTAAGAAAAGCCCCTATATCCAGAAAATGGATAGTATTTTTTGAGGATTTGGATAAAACCAAAATTAGTACTGGAATATTATATGACAGGGTGGCCTCCTTTGCTAATATTGAGCAATTTAACAAAGAAAATGACACGGCTAATTTTAAGCTTTTTAGGCAGGCCTGCCATTATAATATTGATTTATGAGGCAGGTAAACTTGAAGTGAATTATACAGGGTAAGTTATACCCATCTTGTAAGAAACATTGTTTGATAAATTACTGATAATCAATTTAAAGTAAAATTCTGTTGCAATATAAGTATAATCTAAAAGTTCTTATATAATCTTTTGTATTTAATAACATTTTATTTAACTTCAATAATGAAATCAAAACCTAACCACATGAAAAGTCATTTAAAATATTTACTTCTCTTACTAACATTTATTCTAATAGCCTCTTCTTGCCAAAAAGAAGAGATTGAAGTGGAAGATGAACTGCCCCCCATCACACAAGAAGGCCTAAATACTTTTGGTTGCAAAATTGATGGGGAGGTATTGGTTCCGAAGGATGGTGACCCGGGTTTTTTATCGAGGGGGACAAAAGGTTTAACTGCTGGGAATCCACATGCTGGTGAAAATCCTGTAGAAAGTTACTTTTTTATTAGAGCTTTAAATGCACAAGATGAAGGTGGCGATTATGTTTTTTTATATATACCGGAGCTGGAAGTAGCAAGTGAATATGAGTTAGGAAACAGTACAGGAAGCACAACTTATGAAAATAATAGCCCAAATCATGCCATAGTAATTTCATATGATGGGGAAACTACTGGAAAAAGATACCTGTCCTTCGAGGGGGGCGGGAGCATTGTAATTGATAGGTATGATACAATTAATACTATAATATCTGGAACATTTGAATTTGATGTAATTAAAGAGTCTGATCCCTTTAGTGATACGCTGTCGGTTACTGAAGGCCGGTTTGACATTAATTGGAGTACATTAAACGAAGAAGAATAAATTTTTAACTAAACTAAAACCTAACCACATGAAAAGTCATTTAAAATATTTACTTCCCTTACTAACATTTATTCTAATAGCCTCTTCTTGCCAAAAAGAAGAGATTGAAGTGGAAGATGAACTGCCACCCATCACCCAAGAAGGCTTGAATACTTTCGGTTGCAAAATTGATGGAGAGGTTTTTGTGCCAAAAGATGGAGAACCTAGTTTCTTTGTTAGTGCTGCAACTGGGTTGAGAGTTGTTTTTGGAACTGATTTTCAAGCAGATAGTGGGGGAGATGATGTAAGTATATCAGCTGTTAATGCAAAAGATGAAAATGGAAATTTTGTTTTTATTTACATAGATTCTATAAGTAGTGAAAATATTTTTGAAATATTTGATAGTGAGGGTTCTTCTGTTAATCCTCAAATAAATTCTCATGGTTTTGTTGTTACGTACTCGAATGGTCAGAGGAAAAAATTCCTGTCATTTTCCAATGCTGGAAAAATTGATGTGACATTAATAGATTTCGAATCTTATATTATTTCGGGTATTTTCGAATTTCAAGCGGTCAATGAAGCAGATTATACTGACACCCTTTCAATAACGGAAGGTCGCTTTGATATCAACTGGCGTACCTTAAACGAAGAAGAATAATAATATAAATTTCAAACTTTAAACCTTACAATTATGAAAAATTTTTACCTTTCAGCATTATTAATAATGCTATGCATGCAGAGTTTTGGTCAAACTGACCAAAAAAGATCCAATCCTGAAAAAAGTAGGTATATTCAGAAAATGGACAGTATTTTTGAGGACTTGGATAAAACCAAAATTAACACAGGTATCTTACTTGACAGGGTTCCCTCCTTTGCTAATATAGAGCAATTTAACAACGCAAATGATACAGCAAACTTTAGCCTTTTCCGTCAAGCATGGAGTGAACTGTATAGGGCTAGTTATACCCCTGCTTTTATGAACTTGCCAGACAAAATCAAATCCATGAAAATGAAAAATGATTATGATCAGGTAAGTCTAGGTCTCATTAACATGGAATTCAACAGCATTAATAAAGGAATAGGGCAAGAAGAAAAAGGATTCCAAATACGTAATGGCAAAATAGCGCCTGTTGAAGGAAAGGATTTGTACAAAAAAGAAAGGTTGGTCATGCTTTCGCCCCTTAAAGACAGAGTTTGGGGAGAAAATATCACTTACAAATTTGATGAAGACTTTTGGCTTCAAAAAAAGGAGCAACCTATTGAAACCCTTTCGGTCGATTTTGGAGATGGCAACTGGCATACATTGATAAAAAGAGGACAGAAAATTCAGTCTGAATTCAGTATAAATTATAAGGAAAGCGGAAGCCAGCTCTTACGGTATCAAATCACCATGCTAAATGGAGCGCAATACAGTACACAAAGTACTATTGATGTAAAACTTACAAGCAGTGCAAGAGCGGACCCCTTGGTCGAAGATAATACTATTGAAGCCAATATTGCTTTTAAGGGTTATAATGAATCAGTAGCCATTAAGGGTAAAAATGATTATCGTACTTTTTATAGAACTGCCAATGGAAATACCACAACCAGTCTCCAAAAACCTATTATTATTTTAGATGGTTTTGATCCGTTGGATGAAAGAAAAATTGATAAGGATGATGAAGGTCATGAAGATGATTATTCAATACAAGAATTAATGGATTATCCAGAAAACGGAATAAATAAAAATTTAATTAGAACTCTGAGGGATGAGGGGTACGATGTAATAATTGTAAATCATCCAAGATATTATGCAGATGAAATTGATCAGTATATTGAAGCTGGAGGAGATTTTATAGAGCGAAATGCCATGGTATTAATCGCTTTGATTCAAAGGGTAAATAATGAATTGGACAATAATGGTTCTACTGAAGATTTGGTGATAGTGGGCCCAAGCATGGGCGGTTTAATTAGCCGCTATGCCCTGGCCTATATGGAGAAAAACAATATGGATCATAATACCCGGCTTTGGGTAAGTTTTGATAGTCCGCATTTAGGGGCTAATATTCCTGTTGCAATACAGCAAACACTACATTTTCTAGCCTACAGCGGTGGTAATGAAGATTCATGGAATACCTTTGAAAATGTGCTTAATTCTAATGCAGCTAAGCAAATGTTAATAGAGCAGTTTGGCTCAATGAATAATACAGCTCCTTTTAGACAACAGTTTGAATCCAACCTGACCACTAATGGTTTAGCTGGCTCTAACGGCTTCCCGGTCAATTTGAGGAAGGTTTCATTGCTAAATGGCACAACCTTAGGGAAAGGAAATAATGAATACGGAGAACAATTCTTAAATGTGGAGGGTAAATTACTGGGGGTAAGATTGGCAGAAGTCATTACCAATTTCCTTGACCGCTCTAATGTAAAAATAAGAACCTTTAAAGGTATTATAAGTGCAACATCTTTCAGTCCCAAGCCTCTAACTATTACTTTCAAATCTACAGAAACTACCAATACAAATCCTCAGGGGTCAATGGATGTGACGGCAGGAGCTTACAACGACACTGGTCAAATCATGTTTGATAAACTAGACCAAGGTTTTAACGATGCTGGGCTCAACGTAAACTGGCGCAAACCGCATATACCAAACCATACCTTTATACCAACAGTAAGTGCTTTAGCTTTAGAGAATCCTAATTTTAATTGGTCAAATGCCTTAAACAGAAATTTAGTTTGTACAGGTGAAACGCCTTTTGATAGTTATTATGCCCCCAGTGAAAATCAACAGCATATAACGCCCACCACAGAAAATGTAGCATGGATATTGGAGGAGATAAACGGAAACCCTCGAGATCCGGTAGTAAGATTAACAGGAAATGACCTTGAGGGTAGCGAAATGTTATGTTACAATCAAACTGAAACCTATACATTCGATAACTGTAAGCTGGGCAGTCCAATAAGTTCTTGGAGTACCAGTGCTAATTTGAATATTATGAGCAGCAGTTCTAACAGTATTACAGTAAAGGAAAGAGGGAGTAGTAATTTTAGTGGAGTTAAAAATATTACTGCTAATTTCGAAGATGGAACTAGTATGACCAAACCTATATGGATTGGTAGCCCTGATAAAAGTTTAGACGGCATCTCCATTTATCCGCAATTTTCCCCTGTATATAATGCAGGCAACCCTATAGAATTGTGCCGTGCTGAAATAACAAGAGTGACAGCACAAAATTTAACTGGCGGCAGCCCTTCCAATGCCCAAGAGGCAGTTATTGGTTGGGAGGCAACTGGGGGTGGAGAAATCGTGAATACAGGAGATACTTGGGCAGATGTTCGCTTTTGCAATTTTTTCTCTACCGCCAGCATTAAATTGAGATATGAAAATGATTGTGGGGGAGGAAGTTGGATGACCGTTCCTGTTAATGAAAGTAATGCATTTGACTGCAATGGTTCGTTGCTTAGTTGCTTGCCTTCTGGTGGCGGAGGAGATGATGACGATGACGATGACGGTGGTGGAGGAGACGATGATGGCGGAGGCGGTGAAGGGCCACCCCTAAATCCTATTGATCCTTGTGATTGCGGAGATCAATTTATTTGCGAATGTCTGAATAATTATAGAATTTCTACCGCGCTAAATCCGGTAAGCAATAGCTTTGAATTCCAAATTGTTGAAATACCCAATGAAGAACGCTCAGCCCAACAAAGACCGCTAAATGATATTCGTATAGCAGTAGCTATCTACAACAGCCAGCGGACAAAATTGTATGAAGGGAACTTAACGGTGGGTGAAATTAGAGAATTTATATATGATTCAAGCCGCTTGCCAAATGGCATTTACTTAGTGAATTTCATCAACGCTGGTGAGCAAGTACAGTTTAGGATATTGAAAAATGGCAGATAAGATAAAATGTAATATTATTCATGCCATGGCTTCTTTTCATGGCATGAATTAACCTTAACTCAAATGCTTAAACTGATTTAAGAACCGCACATCATTTTCAGAATACAGCCTTAAATCATTTACTTGAAATTTCAACATAGCAATTCGTTCAATGCCCATACCGAAAGCAAAGCCAGTGTATTCTTCTGAATCAATGCCGCAATTTTCCAATACATTAGGGTCAATCATACCTGAACCTAAAATTTCTACCCAACCTGAGTATTTACATACATTACAGCCCTTGCCTTTACAGATATTACAAGAAATATCCATTTCTGCACTTGGCTCAGTAAACGGGAAATATGAAGGACGAAAACGAACTTTGGTTTCCTGACCAAAAAGCTCTTTGGCAAAATAATATAGCGTTTGTTTCAAATCTACCAAACCCACATTTTTATCCACAAAGAATCCTTCTACCTGATGAAAGAAACAATGCGCACGAGCTGAGATAGCCTCATTTCTATAAACTCGCCCAGGCGCTAAAGTTCTAAATGGAGGTTTTTGATTTTCCATTACTCTTATTTGCACGGAAGAAGTGTGTGTTCTCAAAGCAATATCAGGATTGCTTTCAATAAAGAAAGTATCTTGCATTTCACGAGCCGGGTGGTTTTCTGGGAAGTTTAATGCTGTGAAATTGTGGAAATCATCCTCAATCTCTGGACCATCTGCAACATTAAAGCCTATTTTCTGAAAAATCTCAACTATACGATTATGCACATAAGTCAATGGGTGAACTGTTCCTAAATTAATATTAGGAGGAAGAGTTAAGTCGATTGGTGCTGAAGATTTGCTTCCAGCATCACTACTTTCCAATCCAGCAATCAGCTCTTTGAATTTTTCTTCTGCTAATTGCTTTACTTCATTTACTTCCTGACCAAAGGCTTTTCGGTTTTCTGGAGCTATATTTTTTATGTCGGCAAAAAGATCTCCTAATACACTTTTGCGACTAATGAATTTTAATCTATAAGCTTCTAACTCTTCTTGAGTTTTGGCTGTTGCCGATGATATTTCAGCTTTTAATGCTTTTATCTTTTCAGACATTGAATTTCGAATCAGTTTTTATTCTAAAAAAACAAAGTTAAACGAAAATGGCGGAATTTTAAATAAACCTACATAACATCAACACTACAAAGTAAACAAAAGGTAGCCAAAGGCTACTATTGATTTAACCACTGAGTTAAACAGAGTCCTACACTAAGTTTCACAAAGTAGAAATGCTTAATATTAGACTCGTAAAAAAGATAATATAACGAATTGCCAAAGTTTTAAACAAATTTTTAAAACTCTTATATTTATAGATATTAATCATTCAAATGGTTTTGATTGAACAATTTGGCAAGTCTGGAAACTGTTATACCCGACCCTTTATGATCTTTGTGAAATTCTTGGAGAATCTTTATGGTTTACTCTCGAACCCAATTAATTTTATCATTTATCGGTTTACGTTTTCCTTCTGGCCAAAATCCTTCTTTAGGCATGCCTACATACAAAAAGCCTAATAATTTATCTTCTTTCTCAAGAGCTAATGCTTTTTTAGCTTCTTCCATATAAGTGATTCCACCTGAGCCCCAATAACAACCCACTCCATAAGCACTAGCAGTTAGTTGCATATTTTGAACTGCAGCTGCTACAGCTGAAACTTCCTCAACTTCAGGAATACTTTGCTTTTCATCTCTTTTCATTCCAATTGCAATTACATGAGAAGCTGAAAGTGGTTTATTTCTTAAATTCTCCATTTTAGATTCATCAAAGTTTCCTTTTGCAGTACTTACTTGCTTATAGATATCTGCCTGGAATTTACCTAATTGATCAAGACCTTTATCGGTAAAAACAATAAATCTCCAAGGTTCGGTGTGTTTATGATTGGGAGCCCAATTTGCATTTTCGAGCATTTGTTGAATTATTTCATCATCCACTCTTTCTCCAGAATATTGTGCTGGATAAATTGACCTTCTTGTTTGAATAAGCTTATTAATCTCGTCTGTATTATACATTTTTATGATTATCTTTTTTGCAAATTTAACCTACATTTGGAAAAAGGGTTACAGCTATGTATTTTTATTGATATTCAATTTTTGCTATGACGAAAATAATTTCATTTATCTCAAGAAAAGGGGGAACAGGAAAAACCACCAGTGCTATCCATTTTTCAACTATGCTGCACAGTTTAGGGCATAAATTGGTGATGTTGGAAACTGACACGAATTATACACTCAATACATTGAGAAAAATGGAATTGTATAAAACTGGGGCAAAAGAATCGGCAGTTTTTCCAATTATTGGTTCTGAGGATCATCGCGTTCTGCAAGATATTGAACAAATCATTGCTAGTAAACCTGATTATATTGTAGTTGATAGTGCTGGCAAAACCACAGATGAACATATCAAAAAATTGAGTATTCAAAGTGATTTGGTAATTGTGCCTACAAGCTTAACGCCCAATGATTTATTAGTTACTTATCAAACGGTTGAAGATATTAAGCCTGCCCTAAATGAAAATACTAACTTGAAAATTTTGGTTCTACCTAACAGGGTACATTCTGCTACCAAAATTGATACCGTGAAAGAGGCTTTATCCGAATTGGATGCAAAGATTTTAGAGGTTAAAGTACCCGCAAAAAATATATTCGCTAATTTCAGTACGATATTAGCAGAAAAAGAATTTTTACCCATAGCAAAAGCAATCCTCGCTCATATCTAAATTAACTAAAATGGCTAAGAAAAAAGATACATTAAAAGATTTAAATGAATTTATGAAAAGTCAATCTCCTCAGGAAGAGGGGGATAACAAAGACTACATGAGTAAAAAACCAACTACTTTGGCTGAGGTAGAATCCTTAAAGTCTGAAGTTCAAAAATTGAATAGGCTTCCTGAAGGAGCCTTACTTGAAAATGAAATTGCTGGTTTCATTAAAAAAGTAGCTCAGTCTCATCAAATTAGTCAAAGGCAAGTACTTTATAAAGTTTGTGAAAAAGTTCTGAGTGAAATAAGGGAAAAAGAAAGCGCAGATATAATACTTGAAAACATGGTGCTATACCTTCATCATCAAGATTTAATAATGGAAAAACTTAAGTAAGTCTTTTATCCTATTTCATTTCGAAAACTTGTTAATGAGTAAAATATCAACAAAAAACCATAATTTCTTTTCTGTTAACTTCCTTTTAAAATCACACTAACTTAATGAGGAGTAGTTTCGACCATCACTAAAAAATAACATACCAAAGATAAAATTACTTCTTTAAATAAAAAATATAGGCTATTTGATAGATAATTAGATCTTCATAACTTACATAAAATTATACTTTTCCAAGTCAATAAATAATGGTTATTTCTTCATTATAGAACAAAAATTATTCAATATCTGTTTTAATTAAAATTAGAAACTAATAAATTGGATATAATGTATATTCAAATTCACCATTAAAACCTGACAGATATGAAAAATTTAATATTACTAATCTCAGCAGTATTTTTAAGTTTCACGCTTAATGCTCAATTATCAGGTGATAGTTGGAAAGATACAAAAGCTAAAGGAAGCGGTGAAGTCACCATTACCTATAATTATTCTGGTAAGTTCATCTATAAAAATGGCAATGAATTGGATGGATTATGCATTAGTATTTGGGATAAATTTGTGGATTACGTGGAAAGCACACACAATATTGATTTGAAAGTAAATGTTCACCAGCCAAATGATGCTGTAAATTTTTCAGAATTTTATAAAAGTGTTCAAAATGCCAAAGGGGGTGTTTTTGGTTTGGCAGATGTAACCATTACAGAAGCAAGAAAGAATGAGGTTCAATTTAGCCCTTCATTCTTTTCAAATGTTTCTATTTTATTAACTAACAAATCTATTCCTGATTTAAAGAATTTTAATACTATTTCTTCAGAATTTAAAGGAATGACTATGATAGTGCAAAGAGGTACTACCCATGAAAAAAGAGCCAAAGAACTAAAAAGCAGCTCATTTCCTAGCCTAAAAATAGAAGCTGTAAATTCATTCCAAGAGTGTTATGAAAAGGTAAATGATAATGACAAATACTTTACCTATTTAGATTTCTCATCTTATTTATCGGCTATTGAAGATGCAAGAAACATAAAAAGACATCCAGCAGGAGATAAAACTGGTGAGGAATTTGGTTTCATTATGCCAAAAAATAGTGATTGGGAGCCTGTTATGAATGAGTTTTTCAATAAAAATGGCGGATTTACGAATTCAACAGAATATAAAAAGATAGTAGCCAATTCATTAGGTAATCATGTGGTTTCCATGTTAGATGCTATTAATGAATAGAAATAAACTTCAATTGAAATTCTGCTTATCTAATTTTTAGTAGCTGCAATTGTCACAATAGAAATTTCGGCACCAGCTTTTTGAAGCGGTTCACTACATGCTTGAAGTGTAGCACCTGTTGTTAAGACATCATCCACAAGTAAAACTTTTTTGCCTTTTAAGCTTGTGGATGATGTTTTCAATTGAAAAGTAGATTCTACATTATCAAATCGTTCAATTCTATGTTTACGTGTTTGACTTTTTTTATTAACAGACTTTTCCAATAAAGGCACAAAAGGAATTGTTAATTTTTGACTAAGGCCTTCTGCAATTCGATGACTTTGATTGAAGCCTCTTTTTCTAAGCTTTTTTATATGAATAGGTACTGCAGTAATGAGATCCCATTTCTCCGTATAAATATCTGAAAGTTGATCACCATAAAATTCCCCCAACAAAACCCCTATGGCCTCGTTTCCTTCATATTTCAGTTGGTGCAAAAGTTTTTGTATCACACTTCCCTTTTGAAACCAAGCAAAAGCCATGGCATACTTCAAATTAGGGATTTCAAAAAATCGCCTATGCAATTGATTCGGCTGATCTTTATGCATAAATGTTTGATGAATGGAAGCTAAACAATGACTGCAAACTAAGTTTTCAGACTTACTGAGGGTTAAATTACAGGCAGCACAGTAGTTAGGAAAAAATAATGATAGAAAATCTGATAGTATTACGGAAAAGTTTTGGGTTCGTAGCTTCACAACGGCTAACTTTGCAGGTTAATTTACAATTTATTGATTGATGGTTTAATATATGAATAAAGTAGAAGAGTTCAACGAGTATCGCGCAAAAATGAATGATAAAATTGTAGGAAGCAATAATAAAATTCTAAAGCGTATATTTAATCTCGACACCAACGCATTTGCAGAAGGTAGTGTAGATAAAAAAACCAAAGAAATGATAGGGTTATCTTCTTCTATGGTTTTGAGATGTGATGATTGTGTGCGTTACCATTTGGGCAAATGCTACGAATTGGGCGTAAACGATGAACAAGTTTTTGAAATATTTTCGATTGCCAATTTAATTGGAGGTACTATAGTTATTCCTCATTTAAGAAGGGCTGTGGAATATTGGGAATATTTGAAAGAAAACAACAATGATTAAAAAAGATCTTGAACTCGAAAGAAAATGGCAAGCATTAAGGCTTCAGCTTAAAGATGCTTTAGGTAAGAAACCTAAAGATATGAATGCTGTACTATTTTTGATTGGAGTTCAAGAACTTGGAAAAGGTCCACATACTTTCAGTAAAGAAGAAAAACAAGACTTAATGCATATTGCAATTTGTAAAGTCTTAAGTCTTTCTGGTTTTTATGAGCTTGAAGGAGTAGATGAAGCTGGCTGGCCACATTGGAAATTGGTAAAGCCACTTCCACATTTTGACCTGATGGAACAAGAAAAATTACTTAAAATGCATGTAATCGAGTACTTTGAAGAAGAAATAGGCTTATAAAAATTATATTATCTTTATAGATTATGAATATTATATCTTATAACGTAAACGGAATTCGGGCAGCAGAAAGAAAAGGGCTAAGTCAATGGTTAAATGAGGAAAAACCTGATATATTTTGCTTACAAGAACTAAAAGCTAATCAATCTGATGTAGACTTATCTGTTTTTGAAAAGCTGGGCTATCATATCTACTGGCATTCTGCAGAAAAAAAAGGATATAGTGGGGTAGGTATTTTTACAAAGATAAAACCACAAAATGTAGAAATAGGCTGCAATATAGATATTTATGATCGAGAGGGGCGAGTAATTCGAGCAGATTATGAAAATTTCTCTGTGTTAAATACTTACATGCCAAGCGGATCAAGTGGTGACCCCAGACAAGATTTTAAAATGAAATGGCTAGCCGATTTCCGAAATTATATACAAGATTTAAAGAAAGAAATTCCAAACTTATTAATTTGTGGAGATTATAATATATGTCATCAACCCATTGATATTCATGATCCCGTAAGAAATAAAAATAGCTCTGGATTTTTACCTGAAGAGCGCGAATGGATGACTGAATTTTTAAAGGATGGATTTATTGACTCTTTTAGGCATTTGAATAAGGAACCAGACCAATATAGCTGGTGGAGTTATCGATCCGCAGCCAGAGAACGAAACAAGGGTTGGAGAATTGATTATCACATGATTTCTGATACACTTGAAAACCAATTAAAGAAGGCCGACATCTTACAAGATGTCAAACATTCTGACCATTGCCCGATTAAAATTGAGCTTGATGTATCGTAAATTCCATAATTTATTGGAAATCATTGTTTTGAAATTCACGTTACAAGAAAAGTGAGCGAAAATTACCATATAGCTGAAATCCTTAAAAAACTCAAAGAGTATAAAAGGAAATACTATGTCAACAAACTAATAAAAGGTTTATTGATTAGTCTAGCTATTTTTCTTTTTGTACTCCTTACTGCTAGTTGGATTGAATATAAACTACAAATGAGCAGTATTTCCAGGACTATTGCATTCTCAGTCATTGGTTTAACTTTATTATATTTTGTTACGAAATATATTTTCATACCTCTCTATCATCTACTGACAAATGGCAAAGCTTTAAGTGATAAACAAGCAGCAAGAGAAATAGGTAAATATTTTCCAGAAATTGATGATAAACTACTGAATATCATACAGTTAAATGAGATAAGTAGTAAACAAAATAGTTTAATTGCAGCTAGTATAGTTCAAAAATCTGAGAAAATTTCTATTCTCAATTTTAAGGATAGTATTAGCATTAAATCCACTAATTCTAATTATTTACCTTATGTGATAATTCCTGCAATTATTATTGGGTTAGTGCTGATGTTTGCTCCTTATATGATTACGGAAGGAAGCTACAGAATCATTAAATTTAATGAAGAATTTATACCTAAAGCACCCTTTAGCTTTTCCATTGAAAATAAAGAATTAAAAGCCTTTAAAGGAGAAAATTTCACAATTACTGCAGAATTAACAGGAGAAGAATTACCTAGTGAACTATTCATATATAAAGAAGAGGTAAAACAAAAATTTGAAAAATTAAATAACAATCAATTTCAATTTAATTTAAAAAACCTTCAAAAAAATATGGAATTCCAGCTTGAAGCAGCTGGTTTTAAATCAGTCAAATATGAATTAAAGGTTTTTGAAAAGCCTAGAATTCAAAACATGAATATTAGTTTAGATTATCCAAATTATATAGGCGCCAATTCAGAGAGAATAAATAATTCAGGAAATCTTATTGTACCTGAAGGAACCAAAGCGGAATGGCTAATTCAAAGTTCTTCTAGTGATAGAATTACCGTTGAACTTTTAAACGACAGTCTTTTATTTGAAAAGGCTAATAATAAAACCTATCGACTTCAAAAAAGTTTAACTCAATCAAGCCCTTACAAATTGTATTTATTTAATGATAAAGCAAATTACACACAAAATATAAACTATTCAATTGAAGTAATTAAAGATAAATATCCAGAAATAAGTTTAAGCCCGATTAATGATAGTATATATTTTAGTCAAGTAGCAATTGCAGGAGAAATAAGTGATGACTATGGCTTTTCTAAATTACAATTAATATATACTAAAAGAAAAGGTGGTGAAATCATAAAAAAAGGAACAATTCCACTTTCCTATAATGCTGAAGCAAGAAACCAGAAATATTTTAAAGTTTGGGAAGTAGACTCTTTATTAAACGAAGAAGGAATAATTTTAGAATATTATGTTGAAGTTGCTGACAATGATGGAATAAATGGTGCTAAAATTTCCAAAAGTTCAAGTTATCAGTTCAAATTACCAAATGAAGAAAGAATTGAAAAAGAAATTGAAAATACAAGTCAAAGCACTGAAAATCAACTAGATAAAAGTATCAAAGCATCTGAAAGAACCAATCAAAAATTAGAAGAATTAGAGCAAAAACTGAAAAGTAAAAGAAATTTAAACTGGGAAGACAAAAAGCTATTAGAAGAAATTCTTAATGAACAAGAACGAAGAAAAAAAGAACTTGAAAAGATTAAAAGCGAATTAGAAAAGAATAAAGCAAAGAGAGACAGGTTTAACAAAAATGATCCTGATTTAAGAGAAAAATCTGAGCAATTAGAAAAATTAATGACGGAAATGCTCAATGAGGAGAATGAGGAACTTATGGAAAAAATCAAATCTCTCCTGGAAGAACAAAACCAATCTGATGAATTCCGTGAATCTGTAGAAGACCTCAAAAAACAAGAAAAGAATAAGCTTAAGGAAATGGAACGTATGATGGAACTCTTCAAAAGAATGGAGATTCAATACGACATGAAACAAGTAGGAGAAAGCCTCAAGAAGCTGGAAGCTAAGCAAAAAGAATTAGCTGAGAAAAATTCAAAAGCTGAAGATTCAGAAAATTCAAATGAAAATGTAACTAAAAATGATGAGTCTAATGAGTTTTCCTCAGAAAAAGAACAACAAAAAGCATTAGAAGAGCAGAAAAAAGTTAATGATGAGTTTGAGAAAATTCAAAATGAATTAAGAGAAATTGAAAAGCGAAATCAATCATTAAAACAACCAAACCAATTAAAAGACACAAAAGAACAAGAATCAGAGATTAATTTGCAACAACAAAATAGCCTGCAAAACATTCAAGAGAACAATAAAAATGGTGCAAGCGAGCAACAGAAAAAATCTGCTGAGGAAATGAAAAAAATGTCTGAAATGCTGTCATCAATGGAAATGAGCATGGAGATGGAAATGTTACAAGAAAATATAGATGACTTGAAAGATATAGTAGATAATCTGCTTAAACTATCTTTCAGACAGGAAGAGCTAATGAACAACTTTAAGGAAGTAAATCCAAGTGATCCACGCTTCATAACATTATCAGAAAAGCAACTAGCAATGAAAGATGACGCTAAAATCATTGAAGATAGCTTAACTGCTTTGGCTCAAAGAGTATTTCAACTAGAATCTTTTATAACAAAGGAAATGGACAAGATGAATGAATCTATGCAAAGCAGTATAGATGCACTAAGAGAAAGAGACAATAGAATAGCAATAGGTCAGCAGCAATTTGCTATGACCTCTATGAATAATCTAGCTCTTATGTTAGACGATGTTTTGGAACAAATGCAAATGCAAATGCAATCCTCGATGGGAATGGGACAGCAATCGCAAGGTAATGAACAAAAACCAAGTCTTTCCGAAATGCAAAAATCCTTAAACCAGAAAACTCAAGAGCTTAATCAAGGGCAAAAACAAGGAAGACAATTTTCGGAAAAGCTTGGTGACTTAGCAGCAGAACAAGCTAAAATCAGGAAAATGATGGAAGAACTTGAAAAGCAACTAGGTAAAGAGGGGCAAGAAGGCAAGGAGAATGGAGGAAACTCTGGAAGTATAGCAGAAGAAATAGAAAAGATAGAGGAAGACCTTGTGAATAAAAGATTAGACCAACAATTAATAGAGCGGCAACAACAAATTGTTACCAGATTATTGGAATCAGAAAATGCGAGGGAAGAACAAGAAGAAAAAGAGGAAAGAAAAGGAGAAACAGCTACAGAATATGAAAGAGAGCGAATCCCTAATGCATTTGAAGAGTATATAAAAGAAAAGGAAAAGGAAATTGAGCAGCTAAGAAATGTGCCGCCTAGTTTCACTCCTTATTATAAGAATGAAATTAATAAATATTATAATCGATTAAAATCAAAAGAAAACCTATTACAATGAGTGAAATCAGTATAAGTATTCCATCTCTCAGTGAAAACATTAGAATTGTTGAGAGCTTTATTGACAATGCAAAAGAGAAGTTTGAATTGGATGACGACATTTACGGCAACATCATGATTGCCGTAACCGAATCTGTAAACAATGCTATTATTCATGGAAATGAAGGCAATAAAGACAAAAATGTTTTTCTCACATTAAATATGGAAGACAATTCCATAATCTTCAATATTTCTGATGAAGGAAAAGGGTTTGATTACAATTCACTTCCTGACCCAACAGCGCCAGAAAATATTGATAAGCCAGGCGGTAGAGGAATATTTTTAATGAAAGCTTTAAGTGATGAATTAAGCTTTGAAGATGAAGGCAAAAAAGTAAAACTAAGTTTCTATATCAGTTAATGAATAACATTTACTTTTTCAAAGAAGACTGCCAATTTGATTTAAGAAAGCTAAAAAGACATAAAAATTGGCTTCATCAATTAGCTAAAGTTTATAAATATGAAATAGAAGAACTTAATTACATTTTTTGTTCAGATAATTTTCTTCATAAAATCAATATAGATTATCTCAATCATGATACTTATACTGATATAATCACTTTTGATTTACGGGAGGACACAATAGAAAACAACATTATCGAATCAGATATTTTCATAAGTATCGATAGAGTAGCTGAAAACGCAGCAAATTTAAAGATAAATTTTAAAGAAGAACTTGCACGAGTTATGGCACATGGATTGCTTCACATTGTTGGATTTAAAGATAAATCTGATTTTGAGAAGCTTGAAATGAGAGAGGCTGAAAACAAAGCAATAGAATTATTATAAAGATTTATGTGTTCCACGTGGAACACTTGAGAAAAGAATAAATAAAAAAATCAGGTGTTCCACGTGGAACATCTGCTAACAAAAACATTATTATGTTTCAAGATTACGATTTAATAGTAGTAGGTGGGGGTCATGCAGGATGTGAAGCTGCGGCCGCTGCAGCAAATATGGGTTCTAAAGTATTGTTGGCTACAATGAACATGAACACCATTGCGCAAATGTCATGCAATCCAGCAGTTGGAGGAGTAGCAAAAGGACAGATAGTGAGAGAAATTGATGCCTTAGGAGGTTATTCTGGTATTATAGCGGATAAGTCGATGATACAATTTAGAATGCTGAATAAATCTAAAGGTCCTGCAATGTGGAGTCCAAGAACACAAAATGATAGAATGCGCTTTGCAGAAGAATGGAGACTACAGCTTGAAAGGATTCCTAATCTTGATTTTTGGCAGGAAATGGTTTCAGGTATAATAGTGGAAAACAACAAGGTGGTTGGAATTGAAACTAGTATGGGACTTAAAATTAAAGCAAAGTCCGTTGTATTAACTAATGGAACATTCTTAAATGGATTAATTCATATAGGTGAAAAACAATTTGGTGGTGGAAGATCTGCTGAAAGAGCCTCAAAGGGAATAACCGAACAATTAGAAGAATTAGGGTTTGAATCAGGCAGAATGAAAACAGGAACTCCTCCAAGAGTGGATGGAAGAACAATAGATTACAGTAAAATTGAAGAACAAAAAGGGGATGAAAACCCTGAAAAGTTTTCTTTCTCAATTGAAACAAAAGTGTTAGAAAAGCAAAGAAGTTGCCATATTACTTATACTAATCCAATTGTTCACGAAATTTTAGAAGAAGGTTTTGAAAAATCTCCTATGTTTAATGGTAGAATTCAAGGATTAGGCCCAAGATATTGCCCTTCAATAGAAGACAAAATAAATAGATTTGCAGAAAGAAATAGACATCAAATATTTGTAGAACCTGAAGGTTGGGATACAGTTGAGGTTTATGTAAATGGTTTTTCTACCTCATTACCTGAGGATATTCAGCACAAAGCCATCAAAGAAATTGAAGGTTTTAAGAATGTTAAAATGTTTAGACCAGGATATGCAATCGAATATGACTTCTTTCCACCTACACAATTAAAAACTACATTAGAAACAAAACTTATAGATAACCTGTATTTTGCTGGGCAAATTAATGGAACCACTGGTTATGAAGAAGCAGCATGTCAAGGATTAATGGCTGGTATTAATGCACATTTAAAAATAAATGATAAAGAACCATTTATTCTGAGCAGATCTGAAGCTTATATAGGTGTTTTAATAGATGACCTTATTAATAAAGGAACAGAAGAACCTTATCGTATGTTCACGTCAAGAGCAGAACACAGAATTCTATTAAGGCAAGATAATGCTGATGTAAGACTAACTCCTTTAGGTCATAAAATAGGTTTAGCTTCTGATGAAAGAATGAAATATGTAGAAGAAAAACAATCACATATTGATGCATTTATCCAGAATCTAAAAACACATAAAGTTAAGCCTAATACAGTAAATGAAAATTTATCTAAAATCAATTCATCTCCAATTAAAGAGAAGACTAATGCATATAGTATATTAAAAAGACCTGAAATTAGTTTTAAAGAATTAAAGCAAATTGAAGCTGATTTGAATGAAATGATTAATGGATATAGCAAAGAAGTAATTGAAGCTTCAGAAATACATATTAAATATGAAAGCTATATTGAAAAGGAAAATCAGATGATTGAAAAAATGAAAAATCTTGAAGATTTAAAAATTAAGGATTCATTAGATTTCAATCAAATTCCTGCCTTATCTGCAGAAGCTAAGGAAAAACTCAGAAAAGTTAAGCCACAAACTTTAGGACAGGCATCTAGAATAAGTGGAGTAACTCCCGCAGATATTTCAATTTTAATGGTTTATTTAGGAAGATAAGTTATGTACGAAAAGCTTAACGAATGCCCCGTTTGTAGTGCTTCTAATTTAAAAAATCATTTGGTCGTTAAAGATCATTCCGTGAGTCAGGAAAGCTTTAACATTATGATTTGTGAAAATTGTAATTTCCAATTCACCAACCCTAGACCTAATGAAGAAGAAATAGGTAAATT
>QNXU01000392.1 GCA_003973485.1 Bacteroidota bacterium
CAAGCCCATTGGTTTCAAATTATGTCTGGGTAATACAGGAGAATTCGATGAGCTTTGCCAAGAAATGGTGAATACTGGGATCAAGCCTGACTTTATAACAGTGGATGGAGCTGAAGGCGGAACAGGAGCTGCACCACTTGAATTTTCTGATAGCGTGGGATTGCCCTTGCGACCGGCCTTAATTTATGTGAATGAAAATCTTCAGAAATATAAGATCAGGAAAGAAATTAAACTGATTGCCAGTGGAAAAATCATTTCCTCACAATCAATTATTAAAATGCTAGCACTGGGTGCAGACTTTTGTAATAGTGCTCGGGCTTTTATGTTTTCAGTTGGCTGTATTCAAGCTTTAAGATGCAACACTAATGCTTGTCCCACTGGAGTTGCCACCCAAAACAAGAACTTGCAGAAAGGATTGGTAGTTAAAGAAAAAAGCGAACGAGCTTATAATTTCCATCGCAATACGGTAAAAGCAACTATGGACATGTTAGCTGCTTGTGGTTTGACGTCCATAGATGATATTACAATGGATATTTTCCTAAAAGGGGATGAATTTGTAAGCCTGGAGAATGAGTACTTCCCGGAAAAGATGGAGGATGAAATAAAAAGAGACGTACATTGATCAAATAAAAAAGCTAATGTCTATACTCTATTGGCTTGAAAAGACCAATTGTTTAAAGGCTGAACAAGGCATAAACAGCCGTTAGGTTAACCATTAATAAGTAACCTTAGAAAAATCTTGAAAAAGTAGCTGGAGGTACTTGGTCAACTTGAATTAGAAAATATATTTATATGAAAAAGTGGAAAAAATGGAATGTAAATATATCTATAGAACATAGGTTCGTAATCAAAACTAAATTAAATCAATATGATTAAGAACGATGAAGTCTTTACCAATCAATTCTCTTGGTAGAATAGTGAAAAATGACCCTGACAATTACTGGTATGAAAAGCTATAAGAAATCCAGTCAACTTAGAAAGTTTGTTCTATACAATTTACATTATTTAATTCAAATCAAATGGCTTTTCTGGCTCATGAAAATCATAGCTACTACTTTGGTATAATTTATGACAATTTTTGACTACCTCTACTACTAAAGTAGGGTGGGATTTGGGTACTCTTAATGCTTTATTTGTCTCCATAGTACTATTGTTAGCATTTATAATCGTTGCACACTTATAGGATTAAAAAAATAAAGAAGAAAATAAAATTTGATCTTTTAATATGTATAATATTATAATTATAAATTCTTTAGGCTGTAATAAGTCATGGAGAAGCTAATATTCCAGCCCAATCACAACAAAATAACCTCAATTACGGTACTAAATACAATGCGAAAAATTATCGCCATATTATTAGCAATCACTTACTCATTCGGTTTCGCACCAAATGTTGTTGCAAATTCTATGAGCGAAGAGATTAATTTTGTGGTCAAAGAAAGATGTGCTAAAGAAAAACAGGTTCATTTCACATCCCCCACAGAAATTTCGACCAGAGAGGCCGAGTTGGGTTCAACACAAATGCTCAACGTTATATGCGTAACAAGCGTGACCTCTCATTTTGGTACTAACTTCATTCCCACTAACCATAAGGTGAATGCCAACAGAAATTCGTTACTAACTCAATTATATAATTCTCCTGCTTTGGGAAGAGATCCGAACCCTCCAAAAGGCTAATATTAACCTCAATTTACTCTCTAGTCTGCGACCCTGCTTAAGATGCCAAGAGAGTATTCTAATCTTTAATTGAATCTTAACCCATCAGGGTTTAAAAATTTATTGAAATGAACAACTATTTAATCGATAGTCGCTCGCTTGTTGTATTGCGAGTGGCCATTAGTGGCATATTTCTTATTGCCGGACTCAATCATATTCTTTTTGTCGATAAAGTTGCTGCCAGGTTAAAGGCAGCACAAATGGCAGAATTTATATTAGCTCTAGGTTCTCCAGAACCATTAATTATAGTTAGTGGTGCATTTATGCTCATAGGGGGAACAGCTCTACTTCTCGGTTTTAAAACCAGAATAGCAGCAGTCGGCCTGATCTTGATCCTTTTGCCCATAACCTTTACTATTCAGGTTGGGCAATGGGCTACTGCAGGACCACTTTTTAAAAACATAGCCATTTTAGGGGGCTTAATTTTCTTTGCCCTCAATGGTTCATTGTGCTATTGTGTTGATAGCATGCTAAAATCTAAATCAAAAAATATTACATCATGAAAACTCTAATTAATATATCAAAAGGCTTATTGTTCACAATCATATTTGTGGGGCTTAGTTATTCTTCAGAGGCACAAAATGTGCCTTGTGAAGCAAATGAAAAAGGATTAAAAAAATATGCAATGCTTGTGCGTACAACTCAGCATATGGGAGCAGCACTCAAAACCGCTGAACAATTGAAAGAAGCTGGTAAAAGCTACGAAGAATTTGAAGTAGTCGTTTGTGGTAAAGTGGTAAAGAAACTGGCTAACAAAAGCAACGAGGCCGTTTCTAAAATGCTCACTGAAGCTGAAAGACTGAATGTGAGATTCTCGGTATGTGGTATGTCGATGGAGAAATTTGAAGTACATCAACAGGCGCTACCTGAGCAGCTTGAAGTTGTTGATAATGGGCTTATTCGCATTTTTGAACTTCAGGAGAATTGTTATTACACCATTGAACTCTAAAATAAGTTAAAATACAGCTGAGTCTTTTATTCAAAGACTCAGCTGTTAAACAATCCATTGTTTTTTTTCAATGAAACCAACTGAAAATCAAGGTATTACCACCAAATTAAAATTGTAGCGAAGAGTAACCCTCCGAGGATCACAACAGCCATTAGACTTTGTATTTCACTCCCTGGCTCACCGCCTTTTACGGCTAATGGGATCAAGGCCAGCCCTGTTGTAAAAGCAGTCATTAAGATCGGGTTTAAATGGTCAATTGCTCCTAATTTCAATAACTGAATATGTTCAATCTTTGTATGCTCTAAAATTCACTAAATATCTTGTCAGATAGAATTTATTCTTATCTCCTTTTTCTATTTAAAATTATGATTACAACTAAAAAAAGAATCAAAGCAGCAATTCCCCCAACTAGAAAATTTCTGTCATCATAAAACCTCTCTATCAATCCACTTAATGGATATGCAAAAGCCCACCACAAGTGGGACCAGGCAAAGTGTGCTCCATAAACTCTTCCTTGCTCATTTTTTGGAACATTCAGAGCTATTAGCGTTTGCATGCTCACGTTTACTAAACTTTGAGAAGCACCGGCAATGAACCATGCAATCATCAGAAAAGGCAAAGTCAAAAAATTACCGGGAATAATAATCAATGAAACAACCACCGCACCTATAACTGTAAGTCTCACTCTGCTAATGGATTCTTTTAAATTTCCAAGTACAAATGCGGCTAAGCTGGCTCCAATACCAAGAGAGGTCATTACCCAGCCATATTCTACCTCCCCTTGATTTAGATTCCCTTTCACATAATCAACTGTTCCTACCAAAATCATAGCACCAGCGACAGAAGTTACCAATTGCATAAGTAAAGGAAACCGCAAATCAATATTTTTAAATAGATGAAGTGATCCTGTTTGTATGTCTTTCCAAGTAATTTTCTTAATTCTACCATTCAGCTGACTACCAGAAACTTGAAGTTTTCCAGGCAGAGTGAATATGATAATGGCTGCAACAAAAAACGTTATTGAGTCCAGATAGAATAATTGTTCTAATCCAATGAAGGCAGCCATTGCTCCTGCGATTCCTGGCCCTAAAACACCTAATAATTGATAAGTAGAAGCTGAAAGAGCAATAGCCTTTCCATACATTTTTTCATCGTCAAACACCATCGGAATGGTAGCATTGTAAGTAGGTGTAAAAAAAGCATTGAAAACATTCAACGAAAAAACTAAGGCATATAATTGCCATATTTCTTCTACAAATGGGAACATACCAACTATAACCAATTGAAAAACATGTGTGATCACTAAAATGTACTTGCGGTTGATGCGATCTGCAATTACCCCTGCAAGAGGTGATAGCAGTACAAAAGCTGTCACTCTAAGAGTAAGTGCTACAGATAAAATTTCAGCAGAATTGCCTGGTGAAAATTTGAAGGCTAGTAATGCCAAACCTAGCCATGTAAGGGCGTCACCAAACAGGCTAATTGTTTGAGCAATATATAATCTGGCGAAAAGCAGATTTTTTAAGCTTTTAAAAACAGATATAGTTTTCATGTTTCACCAGAGTTCATTTAATATAGTGCCTGTGAACGGAGAAATACCATTGTCTCTAGTACAATTTTTCTCTCCGTTCCAGGTCTTATTTAATTTTTACTTTTTTAAAGCACGTACTGTCCTTTCAATCTCAGATTGACGGTAATATCCTTATCACTGCTATTTCTGAAATACCAGCCGTGTTTACCCTCAAAAGGAGCTAGAAAAGTTCCTACCATATTGTTAGAATAAGCAATGGTGTAACTCTCAAAATAAACCTGCTCCGGTTTAATCTTTTGTTTTACCTCACCATGAAAATCAAAATACAGTACACCACTATTG
Organism: Bacteroidota bacterium; assembly: GCA_003973485.1. Taxonomy (GTDB): domain Bacteria; phylum Bacteroidota; class Bacteroidia; order Cytophagales; family Cyclobacteriaceae; genus Marivirga. The sequence goes on from QNXU01000392.1 coordinate 4,539, forward strand.
GTGAGCCATTCGTATTTCACCTTACCATACTTAAGTACATTGATCTTATATTCAATACCCTTTCCAGCAGGTACAGTCACCGTTACCTCATCTGTACGCTCTGAATACTGCGTGTCAGGAGCTGGTAAAAACGCTTCTGAAGGCACAGCAACGTCTGGTCCAGAACCCGCCTTTTCTAGCCGGATTACAGGTCGATTTTCATCTGTTACAGTCAGCGTCTCAGAAGTATCATCGTCATTCTCAATATACAGCTTACTGAAACCTAGAGTTTTCCCTACTCCGGTTGGATCTATACCATACTCTGCTGGTAAAACTGCTGTAACTAATACTAATGCACCTAATACTATCGCTACCAGCGTTGCTTTAAGTAATTGCTTTTTATTTAAAATTTGTTGTTCCATTTTTTTTAATAATTATGAGGTGAAATAACCAGTTAACTGAAACCCTAGTAGCAAAAAGCCTGCGGCCATAAGCAGGGTATTGGTCAGTGTAGCAAAGCGTCTGAAGCTTGATTGCCTTCGCCATGTAACAATCAACAAAAGCACCAGAGCCAAAGCCATAAACTGGCCGATTTCCACCCCGATATTAAACCCAATCAGATTGGTAAACAGCCCCTCTCTGTCAAACTTAAACTCCTGCAATTTGCTTGCTAAGCCAAAGCCATGAAATAACCCAAATATGAGTACCGCTGCTTTTGTATTAGGCTGCTTTCCGAAAAAGCGCTTGAAACCACCAAGATTATCAAAGCCTTTATATACAATTGATAGTGCAATTATGGCATCAATTAAATAGGCGTTAATGGCAATATCTGCCATCACTCCAAGTAGTAGTGTTATGCTATGTCCAATGGTGAAATAACTCACATATAGTAAAATCTCTTTGGTCCGATATAAAAAGAAAATAACGCCTACCAGAAAGAGCAAATGATCATATCCTGTAATCATATGTTTTGCTCCTATATAGAGAAAGGGGATAAACGCAACTCCGCTATTACCAGATAAAAATGTTTGAGTATTTTCATCCACTCCATGTGCATACACCTGTGTACCTAAAAAACTGAATAGAGCCAACAGTACCAGTGTCACTGTCTTTCTATTCCGAAAGACAGTGAGTAATTGTGAAAACCATTTATCTAACTTAATGTGCATGACCATGAGCTTTTACTTGGTTCAAACTATCCAACCTTCTGGCCTCTTTTGCCTCCTGTTCCTCAATCGAATTGTCTTTGGGCACTTCATTTTCAATTGGCTGAACTTCTTGTGCGTTCTCAGTTTTATTTTCTTGTGATTTATTTCCGTTACAAGCTGTTAACATAAGAATGGCAATACCCGAGATTATTATTGATTTTTTCATTGTAATAAGTATTTAGTTTTAATTGATAATTATTCTTCTTCTGAGTTGATTTTAGCAGATATTATGGAGTAGGCATTTTTAACCACCCAATCCTGTTCTTCTATTGAATCCATTCCAGGAATTTCAATTGCAGTATAACCATCTGCAATAGTTCCGGTCTTAACCGGCACCAGTTCAAAAACATAGCTGTCAGTTGATTTGGAAGCTAACCTTAACAGAAAGTTTTCACCATTGTATTTGACAATGGCATCTGAAGGGACAGTGGTTTGCTGTGCAGCATCCGTTTCAACCAGTGCTTTGACGTACATGCCCGGCAAGATTCCTTTTTGATCCCCGTCTGCTATGTGGCAATGAACAGGTACAATTCTCTCTTCTGAGCTTACTTTCCCGACAAGAAACACAGTAGCCTTACGCTTGTATCCGCTTTCATTTCCTTGGGAGAAACGTAGTTCCTGTCCTTCCTGTATTTGGGAAATATCCTTTTCGTAGGCGTTTAGTACAACATGAAGCTCATTTGTATTGACTATTTCGAATAAGACATCTTTGGGATTTACATAATTACCCAAGTTGAAATTGCTGGCCTTTATAAACCCGTTAATTGGAGAATAGACCCTTGCCTTACGGCTTAGCTCTCCACTTTTTAGTGAGCTGATATTAATACCAATAAGCTTTAAAGTCTCTTCAAGCCCTTTAATTCTGGCCTGAAGGATTTTGTAGTCAGAGGAAACCTTTTGATAAGTCTTTGCTGAATTTACATCTTGATCCCTAAGCTTTTCTTGCCTTTTATATTCTTCCTCCAGGTATTCCAACTGACCTAAACTTTCCAAATACTGCTGCTGAAGTTCTATGAATTTAGGGTCTTCAAGCACAGCCAAGGTCTGACCTCTCGTCACTTTTTCACCAGGCAGAAGGGCTGGTGTCGTAAGATAACCACCTAGAGGTGCCGATAAGGTTGCTATTCCACTTGGTTCAATTTCAACTTCTCCGTTCAATTTGAGTAGATTGCTTAGGCTTCTCATTTCGGTTTTTCCTATTGAAATATCCGCCAGTTCAAACTGAGCTTTGGTAAAAATCACTTGATTATTACCTGTCGGATCACTTGAAGATTCCGCGATTCAGTTACTACTGATGCTTGATTTTCATTATTATTACTTTCACAGGCCATGAAAATATTCATAGCTATGACCATTAGCATGGTATTTTTTATATTGATTTTCATTTTTCTATATTTTATCGTTAATTCACTGACTACCTTATTCCTAACAGCTGTTCTATTTCAATAACTATCTGATTGTTTTGCCATACGGTGTTTAGATACTCCTGCTGTATGTCAATTGCCAGCGTGAGATTTACAAGCTGCTCACTGTATGAAATCTCACCACTCTTAAAGCTTAGTTCAGAATTGGAGATTATGAGATCAGCCTGAGGTAATGCCTCTCCTTCAAAGTAGTTTAGTGAACTTTGTAGTTTGTTATACTCTTGCACCAATGAGCTCAATTGTCCTTTAAGTTGTGTCTCCGCAAGGTCAACTGTTGAACTTGCTATCTCCGAATTTATCTTCGCTGCGTTGATCTTAGCTTTATAACCACCGGGGAAAATTGGTATAGAAACACCAAGGGTAAAAAATCCAAATCGATCTGAGCTATTAAAATTATAATTAACTCCATTGTAATTGGCGGCTCCATTGTAGGTTTGACTCGCATAACCAATCATAAGATCCGGAAGCATTTTATTCCGCTCAACTTTTACCTGCTGGGTACTAATTGCTACGTTTTGTTTTAGATAATCCAACATTGGATTCTGACTTATTGCAGATGTATCTGACAGTAGTCCTGTCATACTTTCTTTTTTGAGACCACCACTGTTGATTTCAAACTTTTCGTTGGTATTCAATAAAACGGCTAAAGATGTTTTTGCTATCTCCAGATCATCATGAAGTTGTTTGAGCTTGTTTCTCACACGCATAGACTGGGTACTGGCAGTAACCCGCTCAAGGTTTGTTGACTCACCAGTTTCGTATCTGGCTTTGCTAAACCGACTCAAGCCGTTATAAATGCTATCCTGTTTTTCATATAGGCGAATCTGCTCCTGAACAAAAACAATTCGCATGAATGCATGCTTAACATCAGATACCAACTCATTCTCATCTATGGTCTTTGCATATTCGCTTGCCCTCACTTTTTCCTTGCCTAGTTTAGACTGGGCACTGTAAAGGGTTGGAAAGTTTATCTTCTGCGTTACATTGAAGAGATTGTCCTGTATGGTTGGGTTACTAACCACTCCTTGTGAATACGATACATCCGTTTTAGGAATTGTCACGGCTCCCTTTTTGAGTGCGATGGCTTCCTCCACTCTTGAATTAGCTATTTTCATGGAATGGTTATTCTCAATGGCTATTTCAATAGCCTGCTCCATAGTTAAACCAGACGTATTTATTGCTAATGAATCCTGAGCTTTTAGATTCTGCGTCATTATCATTCCTCCTAAAACTAAAATTACACTTAGTGCTTTTGAGCTCTTAAGCTTGATTTTAGTATTACTGAAATAGATATAAAGAACCGGAAGTACGATGAGTGTTAATAAGGTAGCTGTAAGTAGCCCACCTATTACCACTGTAGCTAATGGCCTCTGTACTTCTGCACCAGCAGTTGATGAAAGGGCCATCGGCAAGAAACCCAGAGACGCTACCGCAGCTGTCATGAGTACGGGTCTTAACCTTACTCGGGTACCTTTCAAGACTCGCTCATATATATCTGAAACGCCTGACTTTTCTAGTCTGTTGAACTCTGCAACCAGTACGATACCATTAAGTACAGCAACTCCAAACAAGGCGATAAATCCAACACCAGCTGAAATGCTAAACGGCATGTCCCTTATTATTAGAGCAAAAACACCTCCGATAGCTGATAAAGGAATTGCTGTAAAAATCAACAGGCTTTGTTTGACTGACCCGAATGTGAAATATAATAAAACCAGTATCAGAAGTAAGGCCAATGGCACTACAATAGCCAGCCTTTCGCTCGCACGTTGCAAGTTCTCAAACTGTCCACCATAAGTCACATAATACCCTGCGGGCATATTTACCTTTTCAGAAATGACCTTTTGAATATCAGAAACAATGCTTTGTACATCTCTGGTTCTTACGTTAAACCCAATTGTTACTCTTCGTTTTGCATTGTCTCTCTGAATCTGAACAGGGCCAGGTTCAAAGTTGATGTTTGCCACCTCACGCAAAGGAACGGCTCCTCCATTTGGGTTATCAACGTATAAATCCTGCACATCGGAAATATCCGTTCTATGCCCTTTATCCAATCTTACGACTAAATCAAATCGTCTTTCCCCCTCATAAACAAGACCTGCAGTTTTACCTGCAAATGCAGTAGCAATAGTCTGATTAATGCTTTCTACATTCATCCCATATTCTGCTATTTTATCCCTGTCTAATTCTATTTGGATTTGGGGCAGACCAGTGATTTCTTCCACATACAAATCTTCAACCCCTTCTATTGATTTGATATTTTTCCCAACTTTATCAGCCAGCTCCGAAAGCATGTTAAGGTCTTCTCCATAGATTTTAATTACCACATCCTGTTTTGCTCCTGTAAGTAATTCATTGAATCTCATTTGAATAGGTTGCTGGAAACCGAATGTAGCATTGGGAATTACCGCTAATGATTGCTGCATTTTTTCTGCTAATTCCTCTCTGGTTTCTGCACTTACCCATTCATCCTTTGGCTTTAGAATAATCATCATATCACCCGCTTCTATAGGCATAGGGTCGGTAGGGATTTCACCAGATCCTATCTTATTCACCACTTGCGTTACTTCTGGATATTCTCTTAGAATAATTTCTTGAGCCTTTTTAGAAACATCAATTGATTGTTGAAGTGAGCTACCAACAGGCACTCTGGTTTCAACTGCAAAATCGCCTTCATCTAACTGAGGTATAAACTCACCACCCATTCGGCTAAATGTGAATAATGTTATAATAAACAGTACCACTGCGATTCCTAGGACCAATCCTTTCTTATGAATAGCCCTTTCAATAACGGGTTGATAAATTCGCTGAAAGAAATCCATCATCTTATCAGAGAAGTTTCGTTTATGTGCCGTTTTTTTACTCAGCACTAAAGCAGACATCATTGGAACGTATGTCAACGACAGTATAAAGGCTCCCAGAATTGCAAATGATACAGTCTGCGCCATAGGAGTAAACATTTTCCCTTCTACGCCCACCAATGCCCAAAGAGGAAGGTAAACGATCAAAATGATAATTTCTCCAAAAGCTGCTGATGTCCTGATCTTACTTGATGATTCAAATACCTCATGATCCATTTGATCCCGGGTGAGCATGGCACTCCCTGCATACTTTTTCTTGCTAGTATTAACTCCGTGCAAGACAGCTTCAACAATAATGACAGCTCCATCCACAATAAGGCCAAAGTCAATTGCACCCAAACTCATTAGATTACCTGAAACACCGAATAGCCGCATCATGCCAAGAGCAAACAACATGGCCAGCGGGATTACAGAAGCTACCACAAAACCACCTCTCAGATTACCAAGGAAAAGGATGAGGATAAATATGACAATTAAAGCTCCCTCTGCTAGGTTTTTTGTAACTGTGGAAATAGCTCCATCCACTAATTTCTTTCTATCCAAAAATGGCTCAATAGTTACTCCTTCAGGGAGGGTAGTTTTGATTTGCTCGATTTTATCCTTGACGTTACTTATTACAGCTGAAGAGTTAGCTCCCTTGAGCATCATTACTATTCCTGTTACCACTTCACCTTCGGCATTGCGTGTAGCCGCACCATACCTTACGCTATGCCCAAACTGAACAGAGGCAATGTCTCTTATCAGTACTGGGGTCCCTCTTACATTTGATTTAACAACAATCTTCTCAATCTCATCAAGGTTTTTGACCAGCCCTTCGCTTCTAATGAAATAAGCATTAGGATTTTTGTCAATATACGCCCCACCGGTATTTTGATTGTTGGTCTTAAGTGCCTCAAAAACTTCATTAATACTAATGTCGAAGCTTCTTAATTTGTCAGGATCTATAGCTATCTCGTATTGTTTAATATAGCCTCCAAAACCACTTACTTCCGCTACTCCTGGAGTACCAAGAAGTTGGCGTTTAATAATCCAATCTTGAATGGTTCTTAGTTCAGTAGCATCGTACTGATCTTCAAACCCCGGCTCAGGACGAACGACATATTGGTATATTTCACCAAGTCCTGTAGTGACAGGAGCCATTTCAGGCTGACCAACTCCCTCTGGGATTTCTTTACCAGCTAAGGATAGCCTTTCCTGTACTTGTTGCCTCGCCCAGTAGAGATCGGTACTTTCTTCGAAAACAATAGTAACAATGGAAAGACCAAATCTGGAAAATGACCTCATTTCCTTTATTTCAGGAATAGTCACCATGGTTTGTTCTACCGGAAAAGTTACTAACTGTTCCACCTCTTGTGCTGCCAGGGTGGGTGACACTGTGATTACCATCACTTGATTGTCGGTAATATCGGGTACGGCATCTATTGGCAACTTTGTCAACGAATAGCCTCCCCAACCGATCAATGCTAGTGTGAATAATCCGATAATGAGTTTATTCTTTATCGAAAATTTTATAATGTTATCTAACATGATTTTTAATTAAATGAATAATTTTATGATTACTTAATTCCTCAGAAAAAAGAAAGAGAAGAGGTTAGCGGGAAATAAAAACTCGATATAGTGAGCAATTAAATCCTAATGAAAAACATCTTAGTGCTCAACAATTGAAGCAGCAATTTTTGTAACTAGCATGCAAAGTGTGAAAGCATTTAGATTTTGCATAGCATTATGCTTTTTGCGACATAAGAATTATGACACAAAAAGGTTGTTAGCTAGTGATAGTAACCTCTTATGAAATAAATAAAAACGGAGGTCCTCTTAGTGTGAGTCCTGAGGAATGAGGGGAAAGAGTTCTCCCATCTTTATAACCTGTCCTAACTTGAGTGGTAAGTTTTTCCGGCCAGATTTCAATTGATGAAATAGCCTCAATATAAAATACAGCAACATTAATATTTCTCGTATCAGCACCTTTTATTTGGGCTAATTCATGAGAATGAGAGCTATGAGAATGATTCTCAATTAACTGATGTAAGAATCTTACTTCTTGAACAGAAGTATTCTTTTCTTCCAGATGGTCATCATTATGGTGTTTATGTTGTTCTGAAGAAGTTCGTACTACTTTATCAAAGTCGTCATGCGAGTGGTGGATATGGGGTACAGTGTTCTGAAGTGTAATCAGGCTGACTACACTTAACAAAAACAAAACCTTTATCTTTAAATATCTTCGCATAATTTGAACAAAGATATATATTTAATATTAGCTTACCAATCTCTTACTTTGAAACTCTTGCCCACACCCATGTGCTTCCAGTAGATTCATTGCTTTCGTTCGTACCTCACTCTTTTCATTCTCCCACTTCCAGCACCGCACAGCAAGAGCATTCCTTCATCCCTTTCCGTTGCACTCCAATCCATTCAGTCATACACTTGCTTTTCCCAACGCAGGTTGTCAGCCACATAATTCAATATGCCCGAAGCGTTGGCTGAAAGTGATCGTATAGCTTCTGGAGCGGCTTTCCAGACGCCAGATGTCTTAATGACATCATAGAGTTCAACAGAAAAAGCAGATACCGTTTGGAAATCAATTTTCTACGCTTGCTCTCTTTAAGAAAACTGATAGCACCTCCGTCTTCTTCGTGTCCACCTATAGCATTAATGGTTTCTTCAGCATCTGCAAACACCTGGATGTCCTTAATTACAATTCTATCTTGATACTGAGGTGTTCTAATATCAAATATAAGTTGATAATTTCCGACTTTCTTTGGTGGTAAAGATGGAGGCAAAATCTTGGGAGAAGAAGGGAGTCTACAGTATGTCTGACCCCTTTTCCAACCTTAACCAGACTCACAGTAACCATATGTGCATGACTGCCGAGTAGGAAGTCTAATAATACCATATAATCATTGACAGCTTTATTTTCCTCTTTGTCATGATTATGGCCATGTGAATGCGAATGTTGATCTACTGAGGTTTCAACGACATCAATCTGTTCATGCTGATGATGATTGTGAGGCAACGCCTGATGAAACAGGGGTATACTGAATATGCTCAGAAAGAAAGATGCCGATATGTGTAAATTGCTGCTTTCAGACGCAAAGTACGGTATTTATTGTCAAACCACAAAATTGAAAAAAGCGAAGGAAATCAACCTAGTGAGTAGGGATATAAACTTTGTCTTATATAAAGCTTACCAATAATAAAATTAGTAATTATAGAATTAATAATTCAGTCACAACTTTTACAAAGGGATCATTAATTAAATCTCCAAAAGAATTTAAAATCAAACATCCTCTAATAGAGCAAAAAAATCAGAATACTTTATCTTTAAATTATCGAGTATCAATAGTAAAGTTTTAACGGAAGGGTTCCTTTGTCCTCTTTCTATTTTACCAATATAGTCTTCATGTAATTCCAAAATAGAAGCTAAGTGCTCTTGGGTATAGCCTTTTTGTTTTCTTAACTGTGCCAGTTGTACACCTATTTTTTGATTAATATCCACTTTGTAAAAGTAGATTGAAAAGAAAATCCAGAACACAGGCTATTTGTGCGGATTTAAAGATTTATGCTTATATTTAGACTTAAATAGACCTATTTCTGAAATGAGTCACTTAAGAAGAGTAAGGGTGAAGTATAGAGATCCTGACAATAATACTGGCTATTTTCACCGATATGTATATATGCAAAACAATTATGAAACTATCACAAAAGCTTTAATTGAACTGGATTCAGGGGATTTAGAATTGATTGATTTGCGGAGTGTCAAGTTTTTGGATCGACCTGAAAGATAGAGTCTAAACTTTAGTGGGGATCGTTTTCTGATCCTTTTTCCTTTTGGCTTAAGAGATAAAACCGATGAGAATTTATAAATTGACTTAATTATGAATAAATACGAGGAAAAGCAGCAAAAAATCATGGAAATCCTTAACCAGAGACAGGACAGTATATCAAAGATTGAGAATGGTTTAAAAGATCTGAGCAAGGATGTTAGGTTACTAAAAAAGGATTTTAAAGTCGGAATGGATTCTATAGCTGAAAGTATTTCTGACTCAGAAATACTCAAATCTAAAAATGATAAAAAATCTGGTAAGAAATGAGATTTGAAGAATCATATATAAAAATCAACAGGTTTCGTTCGGCATCAGAATTGAAACTGCAACAAATTAAACAACATTCTAAATTGATTGACGGAGCTTTTATAGAACTAAATGGTATTAATGAGAATAATCCAGAAATAGTAAGCCGAAGAATTAATAAGATCAGTAGTCATTTTATTGAACACGGATTTTAATTTTAAACCTAGAGAATCAATCAATTTTATTTATTGAACCAATGAAAATCCAATTTGCCTCCGATCTCCATTTAGAATTCATAATGAATAAAGCCTATATTGAGAAATATCCCGTGCAAGCTGTAGGTGATATTTTGATATTAGCAGGTGACATTATTCCTTTCAACATAATGCATGTTGCAGATAACTTTTTTGATTATGTCTCGGATAATTTTGAAATGACCTATTGGATTCCTGGCAATCATGAATATTATCAATCCGATATAAATGACAGAAGTGGGTCATTTCAGGAACAAATCCGAGATAATGTTATTTTGCTAAATAATAAATCAATTCAAATAGGAAATTACAGATTCATATTTAGTACACTTTGGACTTATATTGGAGCTCAATATGCAAATGAAATAAAGCATGGTATGAATGATTTTAGGGTGATTAAAGATGATGGATTAAGCCTTAGACCAAAAAAATATAATCAACTTCATCAAGATTGCCTTTCATTTATTCAGAAAGAACTAAAAGATTGTAATGAAGATGAAAAATCAATCGTAATAACACATCATGTTCCTACTAAATTAAATTACCCATCAAAATACAAAGGCAGTGTATTGAACGAAGCCTTTGCAGTTGAATTGAGAGATTTTATAATGGAATTCAAACCTGATTATTGGATTTACGGACACCACCATGCTAAAATAAAAGATTTTCCAATTGGGGAAACGAAACTGATGACCAATCAATTAGGGTATATTGATTTGCAAGAACATGAAGGTTTTAACAGGGAACGGTTTATTTTTTAATGTTTACTTACGCATAATTTATATGATTTCGATTTAATCAAAATTTTCCACTAGCCAATATTTGAACAGTGGGTCTGTAAATTTGACAGTTTTATCTGAAATTGTATAAATGGTGCCTTCCTTAAGTAGTGAGTTTTTGACTTTATCGAGCTTGGCTGAATATTCCAGCCCACTTTTTCGAATAAAATCTAATGAGTATATCTTTTTGCCGTTTGATTTTGAAAGCGCAATTAAAAAGAGCCTTTGATTTACATTATATTGACTCAATTTCGATTTGTAGCTAGCAATATATCTTCTAAGAAGTATTTCAATACAGTTTTCTACCCATTCATGGGAAATAATCTTCTTATTAGATTTTAAGACTTCTGAAATAAGGTATTCAGTGTAGTGCGGATTACCTTCAGTTACATTCAGAATTTTAAAAATTAGATCCTTTTCTATTATTTTATTGACCTTTGCAAAACTTTTAGCGATGTAATCTGAAAATTGATCCACTGAAATCGGCTCCAAATTTATAATGTGTCCAAATTCGTAAAGCACGCTATTCTTATTATCAAACAGAGTATTCATTTGATGTATATGAGATCCGGAGATGCAGTATCTAACATGATTCTGTCTTTTAGCAATCTCATGGAATAAGTCTAAAAATGACGGTTTGATCTTGTTCCATGACAGTACACTTTGAAATTCAGATAAGCATATCAGTAAATCAATTTTTTTCTCCTTTGCTATCTTTTCTGGCAAATTTAAAATTTCTTCCTTTTGTAAGGTACTAAATGGTGCAGTGCAGGCTGATACTGAAATTTTATAACTAGCATTTTCTGTGGCTTCAATGTTATAGAATATTTCCAAAGATGACATTGTCCGCAAATAAGACTCTAAAGAATCTTTAGAAATTGCTTTTAGGCTATTTAGGATTTCAGAAGCATATTTGCATAGAAATTCATCTTCGGAGACTGAAAAAAGCACATTTAAAGAAATGGACACGATTTCCGTTTCAACTGATGCTTTTTGAATTGAGTAGTTGATTAAAGATTCTTTCCCGAAATTGTAAGGCGCAATTATTACTACGTTTTTAGATAAGTTTATTCTTTCTATTAATTCAGTCTTTTCGTTAATTAAAGATACAAGGTCGTTTTTCATCATTGAAAAAAAATTAATAACTGAAGGTTTAATAGTACTTACAATCAAAAGAGAATTAAAGTGAGCTACCGCACAATTCAACTTATTTAGTAGTAGTCTGATAAATTACTAACCGATAAGTTATTAACTAAAATCTTTGCATCCAAAATCCTATCCTTTGCTTCAATCGGAAAATCGATTCAATTTGCTTTCCAATATTGATTAGACAATTATTGTTGGAGAAAACTAATTTATCTTTTCTTCCCAAATAATTTATTCATTTCTTTGATCCCCTCTAAAGGAAGTTCTTCCCCCACAATCGCATCAACCACACCATCCAGTATATCTAAATATCTTGAAACCTCAATTAAAACCACTAAGGAAACTTTACCACTTGATTCTAAGCGAACTATTGTTCCTCTATCATAGCCCGTTTGAAAAGAGAGTTCTTCCTGTGTAATGCCCTTGAATTTTCTTCTGTCTTTAAGTGCTTGCCCGATTTTTTGAAGAATTTCTGTATTTGAATAGAGTTTGTATGCCTTTGACACAGTTATATTTGTTGTATATATCCAACAAATTAACGAAAATCAAGCGAAATGTGTTATAAATACAACATTTTTTAAATCATGTTACCACCACAACTTTAAAAACACTTTTGGAAAAAGTGCAAGACCTTTCATTACCGTTTCTTCTTCCTCTTTATTCCAATCATGGATTCCTTCGTCTCTTTCAATCAGTTTCATAGCTTCTAAAAGTGTATCGACATCTTGAACTTGCTCCTTATCACGCGCCAATCTTTCATTGGCTAGTTCCTGGTATCTTTCCAACCGAGGAATAATAAAACTGGCTATAGTATGATCCAGCCCCCATGTTTCGCTGTCGTCAAACCCTCTCTCCATTCTTTGCTTTATGAACTTCTCTTCCCTCTCATCATTTTTTTCTGTAAGTGAAAAACAGATGTTGGGGATGTTGAGGTATTTTATGTCAATTGGTTCGGTTTTCATAATCAAGTATTTATTGTTCCTTATCGTAGTTAGTAAAAAAAATCTGACTTTCTCCCTGAATTTCACCTTTTTGATCTAAATAATAAAGTCCTGCTATTTGATTATCAAAATTTGGTGCATTTTTAAAATCATTAGTTAAAATTTGTTTTTCACCCCGTACAATCCAAATTAAATTTAATTCGGATTCTTTTAGAAAATTTATCAAATGATCTTTCCTAATTAAAAGGCAGGATGGTCCTTCTTCATAAACAGAAGGATCAAAGCAAACTAACTCATTTTTGACATTAAGGTATTCGCCTTCTCTATCTGATTGCTTAAGACGTAGGGCGATAAAAACCGAAGGTTTAAAATAACTAATATTAGAAACTTTTGAGCAATCATATTCCTCTTCCCAATGAAAGTTTAATGCGGTATGAAAAGCTTCTGCTATAATTTTTCCAGATTTTCTATTCTCTAATTGCCTAGGCATAGAATCACCACCTGCATATTGATTGGCTTGGAAGAAGATTGAAGCAGGTGACCAATAGAACTCTCTACTAAACACCTGATAGCGAGTCGGAACAGAAGGGAACCAATATTTCCAGCTATTTTCAGCTTCTTTTTCTCTAAGTATTTTTGAAAGTTCTTTTTTAGTCACCAACCAACTTCCAATATCGTACCAAATTCTTTTACCTTTTGCACTAAATTTATCTTCACCTACTTTTTTTGGTTCCTCCCATTCTATAGTCTCAGCGAGATTTATCCATTCAACCTCATTCGAATCTTTTACCGTTAATAAGTCAATTATCTCCGGAAAGTCACTAGATTTTTTCTTCCAAGATTCAAAATCACCTTCCCAGCTTTTATAATTTTGGTTTACCCACCAAGGCTCTTTTTCTATTTTATTAATATAATTATTGCTACTTATTGACTTAAGTAATATAGTAGGATCAATGTCTCGTACATAAGGATTCCACGGACCTTCATATTCAGAAAACTGTTTGTTTTTACTCCATGGATTGCTACTTTCGTCAATCAAATTGCAATTGTCGGAAACTACGGCAAGAATTTCATAAAAAGCTAACCACTGATATTTCTTACCAATTCGCTCCAAGTTTCCACTACTTCTACCAGATCCTTGTTGTAGATCAAAATTGGTAAAAATTTCTGGATCATAGCCTAGTTCAAATATCCTCTGAATTGCATAATTACTTAAAGCATCATAATTGACATCCCAGTTGCTCAATGCAGATTGAAAGACATATCTTCCGAAATCACCATATCCTCCCCCTCGGCCATATTCAGTCGTCATGGAGTGCAGGATTGCTGTGGCACCCCATTTAATTCCCCCATAGATGCCATCATTGTCTTCTGGTTTGTACTTAGAATCTATTTCTTCAATAGTTGGTAAATTACTGGGTAACTTACTTTTATATGGCGGACGAATTTTATTAATATTTATAGAAAGTTTTAAATTAAGGCTAATTGCATATTCAATCACACCTCTAGCATAGTCACGAAGCAAAATATGTGGATAGACATATTTCTCATCAAATACAATTTTATAAATATACTTGCTAAGTGAAATTATAGAATGATGATTCTTAGTTCCTAAAGTACATCCGTATGCCACAGCATACAATCTTTCGTAGATGTATGGATCATTTATATTCTCGAATTGTTGCAATACTTTTTGTAATACGGAGATTCTATTTTGCAAAAGACTAACCAATGCTTTAGTAGAAGCATCTCTTAAATATCTATTTGAACTAGAAAGAAACCAAGCTAGCATAATTGCTGCTAACCTTATGGATTCTTCATCGATTTCTTCTTTAGGATATTCGCTCCATGCCCAGTCGATTAATCGCTTCACTGAATTATGACTAGAATTCTCTCCATATTTATTTTGTAGCCAAGTTGTCCAAAATGCATCTCGTTCAGCCAATGATTTATTATATAGATTATGATGAAGTCTATCGGCATTGAAATAAAAATCTGGTTTTAATGCCATGGAAATCGACATATCCAAAAATCTATGAAATAGGGTTTCATTTTTTACAATGACTTCATTGACATATTTTAAAGAATTATCGCCAATAGTATCTTTTCGTCTCCAGATCAAACTATTAATAAAAGCAATAGCTGTTGCATTATAATAAGCTAAATCTGGTACCACCTCATATAGTTCCTTATTTATACGTTCAGGTATCTGGATTGAAAGAGCTTCAAGAAAATGTCGGTTAAAAATCACTTCATTTTCATCTTTGAGTAATGCTCTTAAAGGTCCGGATTCAAATGATTTTTCGGGATAATTACTATCAAAATATTTATCTAATAATGCTGAAATAATGAGATGATCTTGGAATCGTTGATAAGCAAAGTGAATCCCCTCATAATGATGTTGATTTTTCCAGTACAAATCTTCATTGATTATACCCTCAGAAATCAAGCATTTTAGATATTGTTTATCAATACTACTACATTTGCCTTCAAAAACTTTGCTTACTATTTCGTCTCCAATAAGGTATGATATATGGTCATTTTCTTCTTCAATCATCCTCAGCAAAATCTCTTTGATTGCTTTTTGAAGTAATTTTAATTTAATATCATAGTGTAATTGATCTGGTTGAGCTAATTTTTCTTCAACACCTTCAATGTAATTATCTATAATTGCAGTAATACCCTGATATCCGTCAGGTATTTGATTTAAACCTTTTCTGTATAATCCTTCACAAAAAAGCTTTAAGAAAAGAGGGTTCTGGAATTCGGGCCGAAGTAAGGGGGAGCCAGGTGGAGTGATTTGAAAATGTTTGAAAAAGTGTATTGAAGCTTCATATTCAAGACTTTCAAAACCTGGATGGTATAAACGAGTGGCAACTGAATCAAGGTCTTTTTCTGGAGCTACTAAATCTTCAAATGAATCCCGAATACTAACTATAAGTCCAAGCCATGGATATTTTTCAAAAGTTCGAATGAATGATTTGAGTTTCTTTGGCCAGATGTATCTACCATTTCCTTCGTTAAGAGCATCAATAATGAATAAGATTCTACTTTGCTGACTTTCGGCTTTCGCATTCACTGCACCTAAAAAAGCATCTTCATTACCTACAAAACGCAATTGATTTCTTAAAATTTGCGTCCAAGGCATTTCATTTGTTGAAAAGTTTTCGCCTAGAAGGAAGAGACTTGTCATACTATTTCTTTGTCTCTCCGTGACTATATCAGCTAGGGCATGCGATTTTCCGATACCAGCTGGACCAACTAATACTAAAAAAGGTTTATTTGCAAGTATACATACTTCCGAACCCAAAAAATCATGAAAGTCATCTAGTGCTATTGATAGTTTGTGTAATTCGTGAAGTTCACCACTGAAAGCACGAGCATTGTAATCGATTTTCTCTCCTTTTCTTTCCTTATCATCCTCAACCTCTTTTTGCCAACCATAAAGCTTTTCCGATATTTCATAAACTAATTCTTTGATATTGTCTAGTTCGATTTTAAGATCTTCATAAGGAATATTACTTATCCCAGAAAATGAAGTTCTTTCATAGACATTTCTAAAAGTACTAACAGCAGAATCTATTAGAGTAATTTCTTTTTCAAGATCCTCTTTTTTGCTTCTTAAGTGTATTCTTCTATGTTTTTCCAGAATTGTCTCATAATAACCATTGATTTGAAAAGTGAACTTTTGGTCTCTGGTAAAGCCATTATGGAAATTCAAAAATGGTAAACTGAAATTTATTTCCGGTGTGTATCTGCCACCTAGGGCATCGATACTTTCCTGATTTTTTAAGTCAAACCAACTATCCGATAATTCTCGTTCATTAAAAAAATAATAAATCAAACCTTCATTTTCGGGCTTTCTAAGTCGAGTTTCTAATTCATGTTTTCCCCAATATTCAAAGTTAACTTCCATCTTTTTTGAGGAAGCGTATTTTTTCCATAGGGTAACGTGATCCTTCCATTTTTGGAGCATTGATTTCCCACGGCTTTTCCCGTCTGGACGGTCAACTGGGATGGCTACATAATATTTTATTAAAGTTGGGTGGTGATCTATAGCTGTTCTAACTGACTTATCTATTTGTGTCCACTGACTATCAGATAAGCTATTAGTAAAATACTTTGCTTGCCAGCAGTGGATATTCCCATTGTTTAATTCCCAGTAACATTCCTTTCCTGCATCTGGTTTTCCAATTCTGAAGAACTTCATCTGGTCATTTATTTTTTCTTGACCTGCCAATTGGCATATTAGTTCCTCAAAGCCTTCTCTTTGCCCTTCAATCGCTCGTATGTTATTCCAATTAATGCTCAATTTAGTATTTATCAGTTTATTAAATTATAGAAGATAAATAGCATCACCTATCCAATTCCTTTTGAATCACTCTAAAACTCTCCAATCCAGCTTCAATATTCTCAATAATTTCGCTTGCTAAAACATCAGGGTCTGGGAGGTTGTCAAGGTCTGCCAGGCTTTTGTCTTTTAGCCAGAAGATATCTAGGTTGGTCTTGTCTCGGGCAATGATTTCATCATAGGAATATTTTCTCCATCTGCCATCAGGAGTTTCTTCTGACCAAGTTTCTTTCCTATCATTCCGATTGGATGGATTGTAACACTTGATGAAGTCTTTCAAGTCCTCCAACTTCATGGTGTTCTTCTTCAAGGTATGATGCACATTGGTTCTGTAATCATAAATCCAAACATCTTGTGTCCAGGCTTCTTTAGATGCTGGTTTGTTATTAAAAAACAGAACATTGGCTTTTACTCCATGCGCATAGAAAATACCAGTTGGCAACCTTAAAATGGTATGGAGCTCCGTGGTTTTCATCAACTCTTTCCTAACCGTTTCTCCTGATCCTCCTTCGAAAAGGACATTATCAGGCAAAACAACTGCTGCTTCTCCATTTATCTTTAATAAAGATCGGATATGCTGCAGAAAATTTAACTGCTTATTGCTTGAGGTAGCCCAGAAATCTTGCCTGTTATAGCTTAGTTCTTGCTTTTCCTGCTCACCTTCTTCATTGGTGATCGTCATGCTGCTTTTCTTACCAAAAGGTGGGTTGGCTAAGACGTAATCCACACGATTTCCTTCATCAGCAATTAATGCATCATTAGGTGAGATGAAAGTATCTCCATCTATTTCACCTATGTTATGCAAGAACATATTCATCAAGCAAAGCCTACGAGTACCGGCTACTATTTCATTACCAGA
>QNXU01000389.1 GCA_003973485.1 Bacteroidota bacterium
ATATATTCTGCAATCTGCACGGCATTGGTTGCGGCACCTTTTCTTAAATTATCGGCTACTATCCACATATTCAAAGTGTTTTTAGCCGATTCGTCTCTTCTGATTCTACCCACAAAAACCTCATCTTTTCCATGTGCATTTAATGGCAATGGATAAACATTATTTTTAGGATCATCTTGCAAAACTACACCAGGCGTATTCGCTAAAATTTCTTTTACCTCTGTGATATCAAAATCATTTTCGAAAGTAACATTGACAGATTCTGAATGTCCACCCATAACAGGCAAACGAACACAAGTTGCTGAAAGTCCAATGGAATTATCACTAAAAATTTTCTTGGTTTCATTCACCATTTTCATTTCCTCTTTGGTGTAATCATTTTCCAAAAATACATCTATATGAGGCAATGCATTCATATCAATTGGGTGCGGATAAACTTTCTCACCTTCTTTTCCGGCTCTTTCATCCATCAATTGATCAACAGCTGCTTTTCCGGTTCCCGTAACAGATTGATAAGTAGAAACCACTATGCGTTGCATTTTGTATTTTTTATGCAACGGAGCCAAAGCCATTACCATCTGAATG
The DNA here is from genome assembly GCA_003973485.1 of Bacteroidota bacterium. Taxonomy (GTDB): domain Bacteria; phylum Bacteroidota; class Bacteroidia; order Cytophagales; family Cyclobacteriaceae; genus Marivirga. The sequence continues at coordinate 586 of QNXU01000389.1, forward strand.
GTAGAACAATTAGGATTGGCAATAATGCGGTGGTCAATTTTAATTTCATGACCATTAATTTCCGGCACAATCAATTTAATGCGGTCATTCATTCTCCAGGCTGAGCTGTTGTCAATGACTACTGTCCCAATTTCTTCGAATTTTGGAGCCCATTCTAAGGAGGTGTTTCCTCCAGCTGAAAATAAAGCTAAGTCAGGTTTGGCTTCTACGGCTTCTTCCAAAGTGATAACGGTATATTCCTTACCCTTAAAGCTCATTTTCTTGCCCGCAGAACGAGCAGAAGCAACCAAAAGTAATTCATCAAATTGGACGTTTCTTTCGTCCAATACCTTTAACATTTCACCACCCACTAAGCCAGTGGCGCCTACAACAGCTATTTTCATATTCTTCTATTTTTTAAACCTAATTACAAACTAGCTCAGAAATTTGTTTCGTTTTATGATTTAGTCGCAAAAATAGTATATTTGAAACAGAACTAAGCCAAAACCTAATGATAAAAAACTTACTGACCCTGTGTCTTTTATTTTTCTGTCCATTTTTCAACCTGAACGCCCAATTAATTCAAGATGATTTTTCAGATGGTGATTTCAGCAATAATCCTGAATGGACGGGAGATACCAATGATTTTATTGTAAACGAAACCTCTCAATTACAACTCAATTTTGAAGAAGAATCCTTGCGTCCTGCCTATTTATCCACAGAAGTGGAAAACGGAAATTTGGATGAAAAAGAATGGAGATTTGATGTCAGCTTGGATTTTAGTCCTTCCAATTCCAATAAAGTCGAAATTTATCTAGTCAGTACCACTGCTGATTTGCGGGATTTTGAAAATGACGGGAGCATTCAAGAAGGCTACTATTTGGAAATTGGAGAAAACGGAAGTGATGATGGTATCAGTCTATTTTACAGAAATGGAGATAACAATACATTAATCGCTAGAGGAGGAGATGGTGATTTTGCTTCAGCTTTTGATCTGCGAATTCGAGTTAGAAGAGATACAGATGCTAATTGGGAGATTGCAGTGGCCCCCAGTAAAGGAGAGACCTTTACCACTATAGCTACAGGAAAAGATGATAGTTTTAACGAAATAGCTCACTTAGGTTTTATCTGTTATTTCACTTCTACCAGAAGAGATAGATTTTATTTTGATAATATTTATTTGGGAGATTATGTATTTGACACCATTCCTGCTCAAGTTTTGGATTATGAAATTCTGAGTGCAAATGAGATTCAAATTGTTTTCTCTGAAGAAATCGACTCTACTTCAGCGACTAATATCAATAATTATATATTAAGCCCTGATGAAATCTCACCTGCTACGATTCAGCAAAATGAGGATACTGTTTGGTTAAGGTTTGAAAATGCTTTCGAAAGTGGGTTGGATTATAGTTTGACAGTAGAAAACATAAGCGATATTGAAGGAAATCTATCCGAAAGCGAGACCATTGAGTTTTTCTATTTTGAAGTGGAGGAAGCGGAAACTGGAGATGTCATCATCAGTGAGTTTTTCCCAGACCCCACTCCAGTTTTAGGTTTACCAGATGAGGAGTTTGTGGAAATTTATAATCGCTCCAATAAGTTTATTGATTTAAAAGACTGGGAGATTTCAGATAATACTTCCTCTTCAGGAACTCTACCTTCTTATATTTTATACCCGGGAGAATATTTGATTTTAGCGCCTTCCTCCGCAGAAGAAAGCTATGTGGAATTTGGAGAAGTACTTATTCCTACTTCATGGAGAGCACTTAACAATGGAGGAGACAGTGTGACCATCAAAAATCCCGAAGGCATTCAAATAGATGGATTGGGTTATGATTTAAGCTGGTATCAAGATGAAGAAAAATCAGAAGGTGGTTATTCCATTGAAATTATCAATCCAAATTTGACATGTTTTGATCAAAATAACTGGCGAGCTTCAGAAGCTACTTCAGGTGGAACGCCTGGAAATGAAAATAGTATTTTGGATTTAGAATTTACAGGCAGTTCTCCTGAAATTCTTTCCTTTAAAGCTACTTCTCCCACCCAATTAGAAATCCAATTTGATAAAAGCATGAATTTAAATTCTTTATTAAATGCGGAATATTCTATCATACCTGAGATAGAAATTACAGTAGAGGAAGCGGCTGATAATTCTGTAAAATTAAATTTGGCAAATGAATTAGTAAACGAGATTTCCTATGAAATCACCATTAATGAAGTAGAGGATTGCAATGGAAATATTTCTCAAAATTTAACTTCAAGCCTTTTATATGATATTATTCCGCCACAATTAGATTCTTTATTATTTTTATCGGATTCAATTTTGCTTTTGACTTTTGATGAATCCTTTGATCCATCAAGTGCCGAGAATATTGAAAATTATGATTTATCTCCTCAAATAAATGTACAAGAAGCACAGCTTTGGAGTGAAAATCAAGTAGTGCTAATTTGGGAAAATGATTGGATAGCAGGATTTCCTTATGATTTAACTATAAATGGCATTTCAGATTTATCTGGAAATGAAATAGTAGATTTTAAGAAGGAAATCATCCTAAATATTCAAGTTAAGCCAGATTTTAACGACCTCATCATCACAGAAATTATGGCTAATCCCAATGAAGACCAAGAATTGCCTAACCGCCAATATGTGGAAATTTATAATCCTACTGACCAATTACTTTCATTGGTTGATGTTAATTTTATGGATGAGCGAGATACGGCAAGTTTAGGCCTGAATTATATTGCAGCAGGTGAATATTTGTTGTTGGCTCCTAGTTCTGCTGTAGAGGATTTAAGCCCTTATGCCAGAGTAATAGGTTTAAGTCCATGGCCTAATCTCAATAATAGAGGGGATGATTTACAAGTAATCACGGATGAAACCATCATCAATCAAGCATTTTATAGAGACAGCTGGTATAAAGAAAATTTCAAATACGATGAAGGCGGATGGTCATTGGAAATGATTGATGTGCGCAATCCATGCCTTGGGATTTCTAATTGGAGGGCGTCAATAGCAGAAGTGCAAGGAACTCCCGGAGATGAAAATTCGGTAACAGAAGAAAATATAGACCAAAGTGGACCTGAATTGGAAAAAGCTTATGCTCCGAATTCAAAAGAACTGATGGTTTTTTTTGATGAAGTAGTTGACATTACCCAAATACGGAAAAATCAATTCAACATAAGTCCAGAAATAAAAATTGAGAGAATTGAAATGCTAGATTTAAGGACAATAAAATTAGTATTAGAAGATAAGCTGAAAGCAAGAGTGCCGTACCGATTAAATGTCAATAATTTAACTGATTGTGTAGGTAATATAATCAGTTCAGAAGCCAATTCAGTAAATTTTGCATTAGCAGAGCTTGCTGAACAAGGAGATGTGGTGTTGAATGAAGTTTTGTACGACCAAAAATCAGGAGGAGCAGATTTTATTGAATTACTTAATATTTCAGATAAGTATATTAATCTGAGTGGATGGATAATAGAAGGCAATAGTCAGAAAAATGTGATTCTGGAGAATGAAAATGTCATCATAGCGCCAGGTCAACATTTAGCTTTAACCTCTAATAAAGCAAGCACGATTAAAGACTATCCTACTTCTCATAATGAAGAAAATATTGTAGAAGTTAATTTGCCTACTTTGCCAAATGGAGAGGGTGTTGTAAGAATAAAATCCAGCAATGAATTATTGGAAGAATATTTCGAATATTCAGATGATTTGCATTTGCCTTTTTTACGCACAGTGGATGGTGTTTCCTTGGAAAGAATCCATCCTGAAGCGCCCATTAGTGAGCCGGATTCGTGGAGTTCCGCTGCTTCAGCTGTGGGTTATGCCACTCCGGGTAAGGCAAATTCCCAACAAACCAATGAAAATACGAGTTTTGGCAATATAGAAGCCAATCCCAAAAGTTTTGCTCATAATCAGCCGGGTAGAAATTTCACCTTAATCAATTATCAATTAGAAGATGCTGGTACAAAAGCAACGGTAAAAATATTCGATTTGAAAGGCACTGTTGTTAACACCTTGGCTAATAATGAAACCCTCAGTAATACAGGCTTTTTCCGGTGGGATGGAGTAGATATGCAAGGCAGAAAAGTAAGAACTGGTTATTATATTATTTATTTTGAGCTTTTCACCTCGGAAGGGAATATGAGGGTTGTTAAGGAACGTGTGGCTGTGGGGTTTTAGCATCAGCCCGCAGCCCCTAACACCCAATGGGGGAAAATCGCTAGGAAATTCTTTGGGTTTTTAATTTAATATTGTTGTCTTGAGTTCAAAGAAGTATTGATTTAAACTGAAATACAATTTTAAATCGGAGCGTCATTCCTGCGAAGGCAGGAATCTTGTCATATTGAAACGAAGTTTCAATATGTTATTGTAAATCAGAGATTGTATAATCTAAATAAACCCATGGATAGTTTTCAATTGCAAGAGATAACTTACGATGACGCACTGTACAAAATAATTAGACTAAAATGAAAGATGTAGCAGGGACTTTTTGTTTTCGTACTGATCAATCCACCACCTCACTCTCAATAGAAAAAGTGACCTCATCTTTCATGGCCATTTTTTGTCGGCCGTAGATTTTGTATGAGTCTAATACGCTTAAATCATCGGATTTTTTGAAGGTAATTTCAAAATTTCTTTCTGAAACATAAAGCGCATTATTTTCATGATAGCGGGCTTCCAGTTTGGTTACGACACTGTCTTTATCGAAATAGACATATAAATATTCTATTCCAAGTGATGGCTTTTCAGTAGTATAACGCCAGATTTTCCCTTCACTTGTTTGCTCCTCAGTTGCTTCATAGGCATCATATAAAGTAGGCTTATTGATGTCTGCTAATTTGAAAACTTCCAACTCGTTTTTCCAGCCTAAGGAATCGAATTCCATGGTATCTTTTTCCTTCTTGCCATCTACTTCAATGGACTTCTCAATTTTGGGCTGAAGTTCAGTTAGTAGTTTAGACTGTTTGTCAATTAAAGCATCCACATCATAATATTCATTAATGGGTTTTTCCCTTACGGCAGTTTCGCAAGCAAAAAAGGAAACGACTATAATTGCAAAAAGAATACTGTTGAGCTTTTTCATAGTTTGGTTAAATATAAAGAAAGTGGCCAGTAAACCTGTCAGGTTTTTAAAATTAAAAGAATGTAGAAAAGACAATCATTTGTACTCTTTAAACTCAAAGAAACCTGACAGGTTTTATCCCACTGAATAAATTAATAAAGTTAGATTAGAAATATCACTCAATTAAAATATCACCCGTCATTTCTTTAGGGATTTCAACATTCATAATTTTTAAAATGGTAGGCGCTAAATCTCCCAATTTACCGTCTTTAATGCTACCATCAAAACCTGGGTCAACCAAAATACAAGGCACTAAGTTGGTTGTATGAGCCGTGTTTGGACTTCCATCCTCATTGATCATAAAATCGGAATTTCCGTGGTCAGCTATAACGATGGTTGCATAACCATTTTCCATAGCAGTTTCAGTCACTGCTTTAGCGCAGCTATCCACTGTTTCGCAAGCTTTCACGGCTGCTTCGAAGACTCCGGTATGACCCACCATATCAGGATTGGCAAAATTTAAACAAACGAAATCGGCCTCTCCTTTTTTCAGTTCAGGAATAATTTTGTCTCTAATATCTCCCGCACTCATTTCAGGTTTTAAATCGTAAGTGGCTACTTTAGGAGAGGGACACATAATGCGTTTTTCTCCTTCAAAAACAGTTTCTCTTCCACCTGAGAAAAAGAAAGTCACATGCGGGTATTTTTCAGTCTCGGCAATTCTGATTTGCTTTTTGCCGTGTTTTTCCAAAACCTCACCTAGAGTGTTGACCAAATTATCCTTTTCGAAAAGCACTTTCACGCCTTTGAAAGTATCATCATATTTAGTCATGGTGATGTAATGCAAATCCAATGGCTTCATGTCTTGCTCAGGAAATGCTTTTTGGGTTAATGCTTGTGTAATTTCTCGACCCCTATCGGTTCTGAAGTTAAATGAAATCACCACATCGCCTTCTTCAATTTTAGCAACTGGATTTCCATTTTCAGTATGAATAATTGGTTTGATAAATTCATCTGTTACGCCCTCATCATAAGAAGACTGTATGGCATCCGAAATGGAATCAGTGGTTTTACCTTCTCCTTTCACCATGGCATCATAAGCCAATTTCACTCTTTCCCATCGGTTATCTCTGTCCATGGCGAAATATCTGCCCGTAACAGATGCGATTTTAGCTCCTGTTTTTTCAGCATGCTGTTCAACATCTTTCAGATAAGCTTTTCCTCCATTTGGATCAGTATCTCTTCCATCCGTAAAGGCATGAACAAATAAATTTTGAACGCCCTCTTCATGAGCCAAGCTCATCAAGCCTTTTAAATGCCCGATATGAGAATGCACGCCTCCATCCGAAACTAAACCAATGAAATGGACTTTTTTATTATTCTTTTTGGCATACTCCATGGCTTCTGTCCAAACAGGATTTTCCTTGATGGATTTTTCCTCTATCGCCTTATTGATTTTCACTAAATCCTGATAGACCACTCTGCCTGCACCTATGTTCATGTGACCGACTTCGGAATTTCCCATCTGTCCTTCAGGCAAACCAACTGCCAAACCAGAGGCATCCAGTTTGCTGTTTTTGTATTTGCCGTAAAGGCTATCCACAAAAGGGGTGTGGGCTTTGTCTATAGCGGAAACTTCTTTGTTAGTGGCCAAACCCCAGCCATCCAATATCATTAAGATTACTTTTTTGTTCATGTTGTAGGTTTATTCTCTGTTTTTAGTTTCTTTATAAAATTACTTATCTCTATTCTTTCTTTATCAGAAAGTGGAGGACTTTTAATTATAAAATCTACGTTTTTTGGTTCTTTTATATGACCCATTGTTAAAAAAATTTGTTCAGCTAAATTGCTTTAGAGAAATAAGTTCTAGATTTTATTTAATAACACAACAATTAATAGACTTATAGCTGACTTTACAAGTGCCATCAAACTTTTCTTCGATGCAATCCATTATTTATTAGCTGATATTGCATCTAGCATTCTTTTTTAAGCAATTTTCAAATCAGACTGATCTAATTGAACGCTGAATTTAACGTTTGCCTTTAAAGCGCTAAAAACTTTTAAAATCGTTTCAATCGTCACATTCTTAGTATTACGTTCCAGTTTGGAAATTTGGGATTTTTGAACTCCTATCAGCATTCCCAACTGTTCTTGTGTTAAATGACGTTCCTTTCTGACTGATTTTATCATTTCGCCAAGGACTTCCATCTTTAGCTCAAATTCATATTGGTCTCGTTCTGGAGAACCAATCTTTCCAATATCCCTGTCTTTTAGTTCGTCTAGGGTCATCATCTTCATTTTTTTATCTTTAGTTGCCATATTTTTTGTCTTAAAGTTCTAGATAATCAGCTCTTATTTTCATTGCTTTTTCTATTTCACTTTTAGGGACCTTATCAACCTTTTTGATGATCCCGTGTGTAGGAATAACCAAAGTTTCCTCTTTATCTGTTTTATCCCAAAATGCAAAAAAGCGATATTGAAGCCCACTATATTTTGTTCTGAACTCCCAAATTTCATCCGTCAGTTTCTTGAATAGCTTTGGGTCGTTCCCATGTCTGGCTTTATCTAAATTGTAATATATTTTCTTTCTGGTTTTTAAGTCCAGAGAATCGATAAAGCTAAGTGCTTCTTCAAGAAGGATAACTTCAAATTTTTTATCCATTGAGTCTTGGTATTGGTTGAACAAACAAAGCTACTAAAAAGTTGAATTATAGGGAAACTATTTTAGGAGAGATATTACAGTAATAGAGCCAAATGTATGAATATAGGTTAGCAAACCACTAAACCGCCCCCACTTCTTCTCCAGCCATTTCAAATATAATAGCTTTGGCTTGGGCTATGTTTTCTATTTCCTCAATTTTTAGTATTGGTCTTCCCTTGTAATCTTTCATTTTGCATTTTTTGGAATGCATTTGAACGAAAATCAGGATTCTTCCGAAAATGTCCGATTTGAAATATTTTTCATTATCCGCAGATACAAAATAAGCCTTTAAGCTACCGTTTTTAATCAACAATTTCTCAAAACCAAGGCTTTCTGCTTTCCATCGGATACGAACAGTCTCTATCAAATCATAAACAGGCTCAGGTATTTTTCCGAAACGGTCTTCTAGTGATTTTTCAAAAACTCCTAATTCTTCCTCATTTTTGATATTGTCCAATTGTGAATAGAGACTCAATCTTTCAGTAATGTTACCGACATAATCTTCTGGAATCAGGATTTCCAAATCGGTTTCTATGGTGCAATCCTGAGCGATGATTTTTGCTTTTTTGGCCAACTCATCCTTAAATAAATCGGCAAAATGGCTTTCTTTCAATTCGGCAACAGCATCATCCAAAATTTTATGATACATATCAAAGCCTAAATCGGTGATAAATCCGCTTTGCTCGGCTCCCAACATATTTCCAGCTCCTCTGATATCCAAATCTCGCATGGCGACTTTAAAGCCATCTCCCAAATCAGAAAATTCTTCTAAAGTGGTCAGCCTTTTTCGTGAATCGGAACTCAAGCCGATGGTAGGCGGAGTCAATAAATAACAAAAAGCCTTTTTATTAGAACGCCCAACCCTACCTCGCATTTGGTGCAAATCAGACATGCCAAACATGTGCGCATGATTGATGATAATTGTATTGGCATTTGGAATATCCAAACCGGATTCGATGATATTGGTGGAAACCAGCACATCATATTCGCCTTCGATAAAGCGCATCATCACTTTTTCCAATTTGGCACCATCCATTTGTCCGTGGGCAACTCCAATTCGGGCATCGGGCACTAATTTGAGAATAATATTGCCGACTTGCTCGATATCTCCAATTCGGTTGTGGACAAAAAACACCTGCCCGCCTCTTTGCAATTCGAAGGCAATGGCATCTCGTAAAACCTCTTCATTAAATGTGTTTAATTGAGTGGTCACGGGTTGACGGTTGGGAGGAGGCGTTTGAATCACACTTAAATCCCTTGCGCCCATCAAACTAAAATGCAAAGTTCGTGGAATTGGCGTGGCGGTTAGGGTCAAAACATCCACATTCACACGGAATTGTTTCAATTTGTCTTTGACAGAAACGCCAAATTTTTGCTCTTCATCAATCACCAATAAGCCCAAATTTTTAAACTGAACATCTTTATTGACGATTCGATGCGTTCCGATGAGAATATCAACTTTCCCTTCAGCGGTGCGCTTTAAAATATCCTTTATCTGCTTGGTGGTCTTAAATCGGTTGATGTATTCCACCGTAACAGGCATTTTTTCCAGTCGCTCAGCAAATGTTCGGTAATGCTGCATGGCTAAAATGGTGGTGGGCACCAAAACCGCCACTTGCTTATTATTATCCACCGCTTTGAAAGCTGCTCTGATGGCAACTTCCGTTTTTCCAAATCCCACATCTCCGCAGACCAATCTGTCCATTGGGTGTGGCTGTTCCATATCCGCTTTAACATCTGTAGTGGATTTTGCCTGATCAGGTGTATCTTCATAAATAAAGGAAGATTCCAGTTCGGCTTGAAGGAGACTGTCTTTTTCACAAGCAAAACCAGGGGCAGATTTTCTTTTGGCATAAAGCTCAATTAAATCTTTGGCAATATCTTTAACCTGCTTCTTGGCTTTCTTCTTTTTGTTCTCCCATTCAGGCGAGCCTAATTTACTGATAGTAGGATTATTCCCCTCTTTTCCGCTGTATTTTGAAATTTTGTGGAGGGCATGAATGCTGACATAAAGCAAATCATTATCTCGATAAATTAAGCGGATAACTTCCTGCTTTTTGCCGTTATTATCGACTTTATCCATCCCTGCAAAACGTCCCACACCATAATCGATATGCGTCACAAAATCCCCCGGCTGAAGGTTTTTGAGCTCCCTAATGGTGATGGCTTTGGATTTGCTTTGCTTGTCTTTGGTTTTGTAGCGATGGAAACGCTCAAAGATTTGGTGGTCGGTATAGCAGGCTAATTTTAATTGTTCATCAATAAACCCTGCTCGTAGTGTATGCGGCAAAGACTGAAATTTGATAAAAGGATCTATTTCTTCAAAAATATTTTTCAGTCGCTCGGTTTGCGTTAAAGATTCCGAGGAAATGATATTGACCAATCCAGCTTCCTGATTGCTGGATAAATTCTCGGCTATTAAATCGAAATTTTTGTTGAAAGAAGGCTGTGGCTTGGCTTGATATTCAAATTCCTGATTGGCTTTTAGGTAAAAACGATTACCAAATTCTACTTTCAAATATTTCTCCAGTCCTTTTTTGAAACTTTCAGGGGTTTCAAATAACATTTCAGGTTCTAAAATTACTTTCGTCTGTTGAGTAGTTTTTAGAATTTCCTGAAAAGACTGCGAAGCTTTATCGAAATATTGCTGCAGAACATCCAGTGTTTGTTTATAATCCTTGAACCAGATTTTGGTGTTATTGGGGACGTATTCCAAAAGTGACTCCCTGCTTTCTTCCAACAGTTTGGTTTGCACATTAGGGATGATGCTGATTTGCTTTACCGTTTCGGTGGAAAGCTGAGAAGCTACATCAAAAGTCCGGATGCTATCAATTTCATTCCCAAATAATTCTATTCTGAAGGGTTCATCACTGGCATAAGAAAAGATATCAATTATTCCCCCACGAATGGCATATTGCCCTGGTTCGTACACAAAATCAGTAGGCTCAAAATCATAAGTTTGCAGTAATTCTGCTATAAATTCCACATCCAGGCTTTCACCCACTTTAGCAGTGAAGGTATTAGACTTTAATGATTTTTTATTGATTACTTTTTCGGAAAGTGCTTCTGGATAAGTCACTATAATTTCTCCAGTGGAGGATTTATTATTGATGCGGTTTAAGATTTCCGCTCTCATCAGCACATTGGCATTTTCTATATCGTCAAACTGATAAGGTCTTTTGTAAGAAGTGGGGAAAAGTAGTGGTTCTTTAAAATCTAAAAGGTTTTGCAGATCATTTTGAAAATAAGCGGCTTCCTCCTTATCATGCAAAATGATGAGTTGATTTTGATGATTTAAAAGATGCGAAACCGCAACGGCTATGGCATCCAAACTGCCCACCAAGCCTTTAAACTGGATAGTTTGATCTTCATTGGGCTTAAGAGAAGCCACCATCGTTTGCATAATGGCATCGTCTTTATATAATTTTAGAAAGTCTTTAATCTTCAATTTATGTGCTATTTAAATTTTGTGCTTACTTTTTCGTTCTTATTTCGTAAACACCATGCAAAGGTAAAACAAACTAACGGGAATGGCGCATAGTTCAAATTTGCAATCAAAAAATTAAGTGAGCTTAAAGCTGATTCTGGTAAACCTGTCAGGTTTGGCTTTGATGCTGATGATGAAAGAGCCACCTTATCAATCTTTAATTTCATAAACCTGACAGGTTTTAGCCAAGAAACAATAAAAATCCTTATAACTAAACACATGATAAACAGTTATGAATGAAGAGACTAAAGAAATCAACTGGGATGATTTTTCCAAAATTGAAATGCGGGTTGGTACAGTAGTAAAAGCGGAGGAATTTCCTGAAGCCAAAAAGCCTGCCTACAAATTGCATATTGATTTTGGTGAGTTGGGAATGCGAAAGACTTCTGCTCAGATTACCAATCTCTATAAATTGGAAGACTTACCGGGTAAAAAGATAGTGGCGGTCGTGAATTTTCCACCCAAACAGATTGCAAACTTTATGAGTGAATGTTTGGTTTTAGGAGCTGTGGATGGCGATGATATTAGTTTGTTAAGCGTTGATAAAGACGCCAAAAATGGATTGAGAATTGCCTAGAAGGTAAGAATTTATAAAAATGGATAAGAATACGAAAAAAGAGGATTTGTCATTTTTTGAAAGGGTGGAAAAACTGCACCCCTATAAAATGATTTTTATTTTGAGTTTAGTAGGAAGCTCTTTGATCTTTCTTTTCCTCCTATTCTCCTTTTTCATGAGCTTAGGAAATGAAGGACATAAAGACATTGAAATCCCTGCAGTTTTTGCGTTAAGCACTGTTTTGATTGGCGCTTCCAGTTTTATGATTCATCCAATTTACAGCCTTTTTAAAGCCGAAGAAATTTCATCCTTATTAACCGCCTTGCGATTCACTTTCTTTTTAGGGTTGGGATTTGCCTTATGTCAGTTTCTAGGCTGGAAAGCTTTAAGAGAATCAGACGTATTATTTTCATCCGATGTGACCTCTTCCTTTTTTTATGTATTGACTGGCGTGCATGCGCTGCACTTTTTAGCAGCTCATACTTACTTAGGATATTTAATTCTCCAAACGCAAAGAATTTCCAAAGATCCTGTTCAATATCTGATAGCCGAAACCAATCCGTATTGGCATTTGAAATATGAGTTGCTCACCAAAGGATGGCACTTTTTAGGCATTTTGTGGGCGATATTGATATTGAGTTTTTGGGTGTTTTTATAGTCCCTAGCCCGCCAGATGGTGGGGAAAAGTGCACAGAAATGTTGCTTACGGTCTGACGCTTATCAATAAAATAACACTTGCAATTATCAGTCAGACGGTTCCAAACCGTCAGACTGAAAAGCTAACTGCTATTCAGTTCCGGAGGAACTATTGGACAACGCCAGCAAGATGCAGGCGATAGAGTAAAATTAATAACATCCCCCTCCGCTTGCCTCTGGCTGGTGGAAATTAATCCCGCATCTGGCGTTTTTTGGCTATGGAATACAAACTAAAGTCCATAAATGTTGCCTACGGTCTGACGCTTCCATTCTCATTTCGAGATTCAAAGCCTGCCACCTAATAAACTGCTATAATAAAGCACTTAGCGTCTGACCGTTAAATCTCAAAAGTTAGAATTGGGTCTGACGCTTCCAATCTTATTAAAAAATTCAAAGCACATTATATATTTAAAATCTACTTACAAGCTCATGAGCGTCTGACCGTTTTCAATAAATAGCATTGTCATTTATCAGTCAGACGGTTCCAAACCGTCAGACTGAAAAGCTAACTGCTATTCAGTTCCAGAGGAACTGTTGGTCATCGCCAGCTAGATGCAGGCGATAGAGCAAAATTAATAACATCCCCTTCCGCTTGCCTCTGGCTGGTGGAAATTAATCCCACCTCGTATGTTTTTTGGCTATGGAATACAAACTAAAGTCCATAAATGTTGCCTACGGTCTGACGCTTCCATTCTCATTTCGAGATTCAAAGCCTGCCACCTAATAAACTGCTAAAATAAAGCACTTAGCGTCTGACCGTTAAATCTCAAAAGTTAGAATTGGGTCTGACGCTTCCAATCTTATTAAAAATTCAAAGCACAATTTATATTTAAAATCTACTTACAAGCTCATGAGTGTCTGACCGTTTTCAATAAAATAGCATTGTCATTTATCAGTCAGACGGTTCCAAACCGTCAGACTGAAAAGCTAACTGCTATTCAGTTCCAGAGGAACTATTGGTCATCGCCAGCAAGATGCAGGCGATAGAGTAAAATTAATAAATTTTTCATTTTCAAAGTAAAGGCCTGCCTCTGGCTGGTGGAAATTAATCCCGCATCTGGCGTTTTTTGGCTATGGAATACAAACTAAAGTCCATAAATGTTGCCTACGGTCTGACGCTTCCAATCTTATTAAAAAATTCAAAGCACATTATATATTTAAAATCTACTTACAAGCTCATGAGTGTCTGACCGTTTTCAATAAAATAGCATTGTCATTTATCAGTCAGACGGTTCCAACCGTCAGACTGAAAAGCTAACTGCAATAGCTTAAGCTTAAAAACTTAAATTCAACTGCTTTTCCGAATTTAGAATTAAAATGATAAATTGACTGTTCTAATAACAGATAGTAAATCAAACAAAATGAAAGAAGCCCCGGCAATAGAAAACACGCCTCTTGATAAACAATCAGCTGTATTTCAAGCGCAAAAAACATTTTTCAATACACAAGCCACCAAAAGCTACGGCTTTAGAAAATCTCAATTATTGAAATTGAAAGACATGATTAAAGCTCATGAGCAAGACATTATGTCTGCATTAGCTAAGGATTTTGGTAAGCCAAATTTTGAGACTTATGTGACGGAAATTGGCTTTTTATATGATGAAATCAACTTCACTTTAAAGCATCTGAAGTCGTGGATGAAGCCTAAAAAAGTAGGCACAGGACTGGTTCATTTCCCATCTAAAAGCAAGATTATTTATGAACCCAAGGGCGTAACTTTGATTATAGGGCCATGGAATTATCCTTTTCAATTATTATTAGCTCCAGTAATTGCTTCCATAGCAGCTGGAAATACCTGCATTATAAAACCACCTGAAGAAACACCTCACATCTCAAATTTTATAGCGAATATAATTCCTCAATATTTCAATCAAGAAATTTTGGCCGTTATCACAGGTGAAGGAAAAACAGTGGTGCCAGAACTCATGCAAAACCACCGTTTCGATCATGTGTTTTTTACGGGTAGTGTACCAGTAGGCAGAATCATTGCTAAAATGGCAGCAGAGCAATTAGTGCCGGTCACTTTGGAATTGGGAGGTAAATCACCTGCCGTCATAGATGAAAAAACCAATTTAACAGTAGCCGCCAGAAGGATCACTTTTGGGAAATTAATTAATTCAGGACAAACCTGCGTGGCGCCTGATTATTTATTAATTCATGAAAAAATCAAAGATGCTTTTGTAGATGAATTACGAGCCACCATCATGCAATTCTATGGCATTTCACCTACTGAAAGTAATGATTTAACACAAATCGTGAATCAAAAAAGATACGATAAATTAAAGTCTTATTTAAAGGAAGGGAAAATTGTATTTGGAGGAGCTTTTGATGATGAGAAAAGGAAAATTGAGCCGACTATTATAGAAGGAATTACGGAAAAGGACGCTTTATTTCAGGAAGAGATATTCGGTCCTATTTTACCAGTTTTTTCTTATAAAACTAATGAAGAAGCTTTGGAATTCATCCAAAAAAACCCTGACCCCTTAGCTTTCTATATTTTCACTTCTGATAAAAAAACGGAGAATTACTTTTTAGATAGGGTCAGATTTGGTGGTGGATCTGTGAATAATACGATTGTCCATTTAGCAAATCCTGAATTACCTTTTGGGGGTGTTGGCAATAGCGGAAATGGTAGTTACCATGGTAAAGCAGGATTTTTGGCCTTTTCTAATGAAAAGTCAATTTTGAAATCAGGGACATGGTTTGATCTAAGAAAAAAATATCCGCCTTTTGATGAGACAAGTATGAAGATGATTCGGTTTTTGATGAAGTAGCCCCCTAGCCCGCCAGCTGGCGGGGGAATCGCACGGAAAGGCTTTTATTTTCTCGCTAAAGCGAGTTTTTTTCACGCAAAGACGCAGAGGCGCTAAGTTTTACGCAACGTTAAAAAAATAATTATTAGAAAATAATTAAACTGTTCATTCTATTCATCATATGAGTATAATTCAATCATCCTATTTCTTTGCGAGGTCGTTGCGACTTCGCGACTTGGCGTGAGTAACCTTTTCGGCTTTAGCCGAATACTCGAAAGCCTAAGGCTTTTTTACTTTCTCGCTAAAGCGTTTTTTTCACGCAAAGACGCAGAGGCGCTAAGTTTTACGCAACGTTAATAATGAAATTAAAAACGTTGTTAGAAATTATAAGCCATTAACTATTCTTTTGATGCCGTTTTTAAGCAGGTTTTCATTGAAGTTTATCAGCAAGCCTAATTTAATACCACTTAATCTCAAATAAGTTAACAATTGTTTTTTATGGACAGCTTGCAATGACTCTATTGATTTAAGTTCAATAATTACTTTGTCTTCAACAATCAAATCCGCTTTGAATCCCATTTCCATGGTTTTATTATTCCATTGAACAGGAATCGGAAATTGTCTTTTGATTTCTAATCCTTCTTCTTGAAGTTCATAGTATAGTACTTCTTCATAAACAGATTCGAATATTCCTGGTCCTAATTGGGTATGAATTCTAAAACTGCAATCGAGTATTAATCGGCTGATTTCATTTTCAGTTAGGGGCATGGTTTTGGTTGTTTATTGGGTTCATCTAATGTTAATGAAAGCCTAAGGCTTTTTATTTTCACGCCAAGACGCAGAGGCGCAAAGTTTTACGCAATATTAAAAATATAATTAATTATTAGAAAATAATTAGACTATTCATTCTATTCATCACATGAGTATAATTCAATCTCTCAATTTCTTTGCGCCTTAGCGTCTT
This sequence comes from Bacteroidota bacterium, assembly GCA_003973485.1. Classification (GTDB taxonomy): domain Bacteria; phylum Bacteroidota; class Bacteroidia; order Cytophagales; family Cyclobacteriaceae; genus Marivirga. The sequence continues at coordinate 16,791 of QNXU01000389.1, forward strand.
GGCGTGAGTAACCTTTTTGGCTTTAGCCAAATTTCTTGAAAGCCTAAGGCTTTTTATTCTCTCGCAAGACCTGTCCCGTACTGAAGTCGGGAGCCGCAATGGCGCTAAGTTTTACGCAACGTTAAAAATAATATTTTTTAGAAAATAATTACGCTGTTCATAATATATTCACATGATTTTATTTCGACTTTTAATCCCTTTGCGAGGTCTTTGCGCCTTAGCGCCTTTGCGTGAGACACCAAAAGCCTTTGGCTTTATGAGCCCAACAAGCTTTACTGAAAAATAATCTTTTTGACTGTTTCTTTGCCTTGATAGCGGATACGAAGGAAATAGATACCTGGCTTGATATTTCCCCTTTCTAGTTGGATTTCATGATAACCTGCTTCCAAATCATAAGAATAGGCTTCAACATTTTGTCCATTACTTTGCTCTAGGCTCAGGCTAAGAACAGCATTTTCGGGAAGGATTATTGGAAGTGTGAATTGAGTTACAACTGGATTTGGATAAATTTCCATTATCGTTAATCCTGTTTCAATATTAGTGCAAACCCTGTTATTGTTTTCATAAGTTTCATTTGCCACATCATTATGCGGAATTGCTCTTATACAAATTTTGGCTAAGCCTCTTATTTGTTCTTCTGTTAACTTTATGCCTAAAGCTACATTTCTATTTTGCTCCGGCAATAATGGCTCTTCTATAGTTTCAGTTACAGCATAACTGCCTAAATCAATCTCTAAATCCAGTCTTTCAGGCACTAAGGTTCCTCTATTGCTAATGTTTAATACAAAGCCTGTGAAATCCTGATCTTGGGTAATCCTTAAATTACTCAACGCAATATCTAAATTAGGCTTGCGAATCCTGATTTGCTCGAAATGCGAATCCGTGCAGCCTGCTTCATTGGTTAGGATTAAGCCGAGTAGGTAGGTCCGGGTTGGGTGATGGTGTGGTTGAGTTGAGCAGTAGTGGAGATGGTGTCGTTATTTAGGGTCCAGAGCCCCTCAATCCCCAAAGGGGAAGTTGAAAGCCCCTTAGTCCCCGAAGGGGAAACTAGCCCCTCAGTCCCCAAAGGGGAAGTTGAAAGCCCCTTAGTCCCCGAAGGGGAGATTGGGTTTGTGCGTTCAGCATTCTCTGTACCTTGCCCTCTATCCTCTGTGCTGTCTTGATACTCGATACTTGATACTAGATACTCTTCCGCATTGAGGTTTAGAGTATAGGGGTAGGCAGCTAGGGTTTGTTCTAGCTCGAAAAAGGCTACTGGAGCTGGGGAAACGCTAATGGTTTTCTCAACTGTTTGGATACAACCGTTTTGCGTTTCTACTTGTAGTGCTATTTGATAATCCCCACTTTCTTCAAAAGTATATTGCGGCCGGAAATCGGTGGAAACAACTGCTTCATTGATGCTCCAGCTATAACTTTTTACCGTATTTCCTTTTAAATCAGTGAGATTTTCTATGAAAATAGTTTCATTGGCGCAAATACTGCCTACTTGAAAATCAGGCTCTGGCAATGGTAGAATTTCTATAGTTTCGGTAATGGAATTGCTGCAAAGATTTTCATTTTGCTGACGATATCGCAATTGATAAGTACCTGCATTTTCAAATGCATAAGAGAAATTTTCTGATTGAGCAGTAATTACCACCTCGCCTGCAGCATTTTGCAATTCCCAGAAATGAGCTACAATATTTTCTGTATTTTCTGGACTAAATAAAATGGCATTGTTCAGGCAATTATCTTCATACCTAAAAGCGGGTTGTGGCAAGGCATTGACCAATACAGTTTGAGTGCCTGAAGTGGTACAGCCATCAGCGGTGGTCACCTGCAAGCTAACTTCATAAGTGCCTGCTGATGGAAAAGTAAATTCTGGATTGGCTTCAGTAGAGACATCAGAAGAAGTACCCGAAACACCAAAATCCCAAAGGTAGTCGGTAATATTGGATTGCTGCAAGGCCACTTGTTCGTTAAACTGCAGCGGCTGATTAGCACAGCCTACTTCAGCTTCAAAAGCTACGGTGGCTACGGGATGTACGATTACCTCCTTTTGGAAAGTATAATCACAGCCATTGCTGGTGAGGGCGGTGAGGGCTACCTGATAGGTGCCAGCAGAATCATAACTATGGTTGGGACTTGTTTGAGTGGACTGCGTGCCATCCCCAAAATCCCATTGGAAACTTTGCAGGAAGTCTCCAGTGCTGCTATTTTCAAAATTGACTACCTGGCCAAAGCAATCATCACTATAATTGAAATCCACTAAAGGGCCAGGGTTAACGGTGATGGTATCGCTTTTCTCTACCAAACAGCCCGCCATTTCAATTTGAAAATGGATGATGTATTCGCCCTCGCTTGCATAAATATGTTCGGGATTTTCTTCCGTAGAAGTAGTACCATCTCCAAAATCCCATTGGAAAGTGGCAGTAGTAGGCAAAGTGGTAATATTTTCAAAAATAACTGGCTTTTGAGAACAGATACTTCCTTGCGCACTAGCCTGAAAATCGGGCACGGGCTCTGCATAGATAGTTATGCTATCTTGAAAAAGATTATTACAGCCTGCCGTATCGCTTACGGACAGCTGAACTAAATACTCCCCTGCACTGCTAAAAAGATGTGCTGGATTAGCTTCTGATGAAGTGTTGCCATCCCCGAAATCCCAGCTATAGGAACTGATTTCTGTATTGCTTTCACTGGAAAACTGAATGGGCGCACTTACACATAAACTTTCACCTGCAGCAAATGCTATTTCAGGAGCTTGATTTTCGGTTACGGTGATTTCTTTGGTAATGGATTCTGAATTTCCGTTGGGGTGGTATGCGGTTAGGGTTATGGGGTAGGTGCCGGGTTGGGAGAAGTTTAATTGCGGTGATAAAATCTGAGAAAACGAACTAGATGCAGAGCAAATATTTTCAAATTCATACTTAAATAATTTCGATTGACCAAAATTCATGGTATAGCCAACCCATTTAGAACTGTCTTTTATTAATTGAACATAGGAATTGTTTGTGGTAGGTATAATATCAACAGTTCCTAAATTCTCCATTAAAGGTGACAAATTCATAGTTTCACCAAAACTAAATCTTATCAAATCACCAGATCTATATTGGATAAATGAATAATAATTTTCATCTGATTTGATTAGTTGAAGGCCTGCAGGTGATATCAGGTTTAATGAAGACACGTCAAATTGTTGGATATTAGGAGGTGATAAAAGATCCGCACCAAATTCTAAATAATAAACATTACTATTTCCAAAAGATGATAAAACTCCAACATAATCTCCACTATCTTTTATTATATCGAGACCCCATAGCCTATTGCTGTTGGGTACACTAATATTGGTTGCTTTTGCAACATTGTTAATAGAACTTCCAAAATTAAGCCTAGTAATTTTAGTACCGTTCATTACAAATGCTAAAATTGTATCGGAATGCTGGCTTATCATTATTCCTTCAGGATTATTAATGGCACCAAAGTTAGTGAGACTTACAGCAGTCGGTGTATTTGAAAGCGAACTCCCGAATGATAATTTAATGATATCATTTGAATCAGTATTGGCGACTAACCCAAACCAATCATCATTTTCTTTAATAAAATCAATGGCTACCGGACCATTAAATAGCCCATCAATGTTACCAAGATTGTTTATAGTTGGGATTGAAGAAGGATTATCCCCAAAATCTAAACGATAAAATTCATCGCTATTCCTGTCAAATGAAAAGCCAAAATAATTATTACCACTATTTAACAATCGAAATGCAATAGAATTATTAATATCAAAATCTATCAATTCTATTCCATTTTTGGGCAATTCTTTTAAGTCATTGATACAGAAATCCCATTCAACATTAGCTATATTTACAGAAGTGTTTTCTAATTCAAATTGCTCCTCTAAACAAATTTCAGAAGGTAAATTGAAATCAGGTATAGGTGATTCTGATGCTTTAATCTCTATTGAACTTTGCGCATTAAAAAGACAATTATTGTCAGTTGTGACCTCTAAATTGACAGTATAATTCCCTTGGGTTAAAGTATAAGTAGCAGTATCCGTAGTTTGAATATCTCCATTAATATCCCAACTAAAGCTTAGATTTTGGGTACTGTCAAAATCATTGTTCCAATCAATCCCTAAATCAAAAGGTAAATTTTCAATGGCATCAGTTGAGTGAATACTGTCCACCACTTGTTCAAAAATTTGAATGCTTTGTGTAGTTGTATTTTCACAGCCACTGGCATTCCTTACCCTTAGTTCCACTGTAAAATCTCCTGCATTATTATAAGTAACTTGCGGGTCTTCTTCTGTACTAGTTTCCCCATTTCCAAAATCCCACTCGTAGCCTGTGATATTAGCGCCTGTGCTTAAATTATTAAATTGAATAACTTCTCCAATACAATTTTTATCAAACTCAAAATCAGGCTGAGGACCATCAATAATGTTCAATGAGGCTTGATAAGTCTCCACACAACCCAAAACATTAGCCTCTAACGTAATGGTTTTAGTTCCTGAACTTTCAAAAGTAAAGCTGGGGTTTTCGACTGTACTGCTGCCCTCCCCATTAAAATCCCAAGACCACTGTATATTTTCTCCATAATCAAAAGGGGTGATATTGTTGAAATCAATAGCTTCAAAAGTACAGTATTCAGTACTAGTAGTTGTAAACTCAGTCTGGGGCTCAGGTAAAATAGCTATAGTATCATAAAAAATATTGGGACAGCCTGCTGCACTTTCAATTTCCAAACTGATAAAAAATTCTCCATCAGTGGCATATTGATGCATGGGTGAAATATCAGTACTTGAGTTGCTATCCCCAAAATCCCAGTTGTAGCTTGAAATGTCATCTGTGGTATTGAAGCTGAAAGTTATATTGTCTGCTATACAATAAGCAGGTTCAAGAAATATTCCCCCCGAAGGAGCTTCATTGGAAGAAATTGTTAATTCTTTTGTAATGTTTGAATAGTTCCCGTCTGAATTTAGCGCTGTTAATGAAATAAGTGCTTGTCCAGATTGACTAATTGATAGTAAAGGGCTCTCTAAAGATGAAACTGGGTTCTCTAAATTGCAATCACTTGGGAAATCAATTCGATAAATTTTATTACCAAAATTTGCGTTAAAACCAATCCACTGAGAATTAAATTTAACAAAATCTAGACCCCAGTTTCTATTATCAGAATAAATATTTCCTAAATCTGTTGCTGATGCAGTATTATTGTAATCATCACCAAAATGAAACTTATATAATGCCCCATTTCTAGACTGGACGAATACATAAGCACTATCTATTTCTTTCACAATTTTTAGTCCTCCAGGATCATTCATACTAATGCCTGCAG
>QNXU01000001.1 GCA_003973485.1 Bacteroidota bacterium
ATCAAACTGCTGTTCCAGCTGTCCCGTGAATCTGCAGTTGGGGCAACATAAATTTCAACTCCTTTTTGATACATGGACATTCTGGCCAGAGGCATATAGTTTTCCCAGCAAATTAAACCGCCTAATTTGCCTATCTCGGTATCAAAAGTGGATAGCGTGGTGCCATCTCCTTCACCCCAAATCAATCTTTCCGCTGCAGTAGGTTTTAATTTTCTATGTTTCCCCATCAATTCTCCTTTAGGAGAAAAATAAAGTAATGTACAATATAATGTCTTGCTTACAGAATCTCTTTCTGTTACGCCAATGGTGATATACATTCCGTATTCTTTTGCCCATTTTGCAAGCTGTTGAGTTTCTTCAGCTCCTACTTCTACGCTATTCTCCCAATATTCCCTAAATTGCTCTCTTCCTGCATCCGTTCGGCTGCCTACAACGGTTCCAAAACCTAAACCAGCGGGATAGGCAGGAATAAAACTTTCGGGGAATACCAATAATTTAACGCCTTGTTCAGAAGCTTTTTGAATCCATTTTAATACGATATCCATCGTTTTAGATTTATTGAATAGGGCGGGAGTGGCTTGTACGCAGCCGACTTTGAATTTTTTCATGATTAAATTATTTTAATTTTCTTTTTCAAATATCTCCAACTGCCTTGGCAAAAGTTGAAATGATTTCCGGTGGTGTTCTGTAATTCCAAATTCTTGAATGCCTGCTCTATGCTGCTTGGTAGGATAGCCTACATTTCTTTCCCAGCCATAATGTGGATGGATTTCAGCTAAGTCTCGCATTAAATTATCTCTATATTCTTTAGCTAAAATGGAAGCAGCTGCTATGCTGAAATATTTACTATCTCCTTTAATAACACATTCATGCGGGGTTTCTGGATAAGGAGTAAATCGATTTCCATCTATGAGTAGAAAATCTGGTGTTTGTTTTAATTGATCCAAAGCTTTATGCATAGCCCAGAATGATGCCTTTAAAATATTGACTTGATCAATTTCTTCTGGGCTACATTCTGCAATAGCCCAAGCAATGCTTTCTTCTTTAATAACCTCTACTAATTCAGCTCTCTTTTTGGGGCTTAACTTTTTGGAATCAGTCAGGTAAGGGTGAGTGAAATTTTTCGGTAAGATTACTGCTGATGCTACAACTGGTCCAGCCAGACAACCTCTACCAACTTCATCGCAACCCGCTTCAAATCTATTTTTTTTATGAAAGTAAGCCTTTAAACTCATTTTTGTATTTTAAATAGATAACCTAATCCCATTGATACAAAGCTTTGTTGGTAATTTTCTACATTATTGACTTGTTGAACTAAATCAAAACCTGCATGAACATCCAATTGAAACTTTGGATTGATTAGATAGGTAAAACCACCATCAAAATAATTAGATGGAGTTAGAAATTCGGATCTAAAACCATATATCTCTGCATATATAGATAATTTTTCATTAATACTGTAGCCAGTATTCAAGGTAAATCTTATCCTTCCGAAATCATTGAAGAACTCGTCATATCCAAGATTCCCCATTAAATACCATTCAGGATTAAGTTGGTATTTGGAACTCAATTGAATTCTATAAAAACTATTATTTTGAAGCCCGTCAGATCCATTGGTATTAATTCCATATTCTACTAAAATTGCTGTTTGAGGAATTAAATCTGATTCTCTTAGTAAATTTATTTTTGTACCAACCACAAGAGGTCCAGAATTACTTTCCCAATTCAATTGAGGATTGGGATCCGCTCCTAATAATCTGTCACTCTGATATGATTGACTTAATCTTAATTCCCAAGCTGATGTTATTCCGTATTTTAGTAAGGTATTATTCCAGTTTATTAATTGAATCTTGTCATTTTGATTTACAGTTTCACTTTCAAAAGAAAAACCAGCCTCTAGTTGGAAATATCCTTTAGGAATGGTTTTAGGATAATCAGAAAACCCCGGTCTATCAGTATTAATTTGGATAGAGTCCTCTTGGGCTAAAGAAAAATAGGGACTACTCATTAATATAAGAAAAAGGATATATCTCATTTATAGATTATTTTGGATGCAAGTTAATAAAATTTAATAATTCATCTTCACTCTATTTTCGATAAGCCTTTTTATTATTATTTAATAATCTAATTATAATTAATATATTTGTAGTAAAATAAATTTAGATTAATCTAAAAATAGTTTATGATAAGGTTTTATTTATTGTTAATAGTCTTTTTATTAGGTGCTTTGGTGTTGAGAGCTCAAGAATTTAAAGCGGTTATAAAGGATGAAAAAGGCGATCCTTTGCCTTTTTCTACTGCTTATGACCATGAACTTGGCTATGGGGCAACAGCTGATGAGAATGGAAAAATCATATTATCAATAGAAGCGAAAACAAAGGAGATTTGGGTTTCTCATGTAGGCTTTCAAAAAAAGAAAATTGAGATTGAACAAATTGATTTGTCTCAATTTCATCAAATTCAGCTTTTACCCGATAAATTAGGCTTGAATGAAGTGGTGGTGAGTGGTCAAATGCAAGCCAGAAGCATTAGAAATTCCCCAGTGAAAGTGGAGGTTTTTAAAGCAAATTTTCTGAATGATTTTTCACAAGGTTCAGGCAATTTGATGGAGAATATATCAATGATTAATGGAATTCAAGAAAATGTAGCTTGTGGGGTTTGCTATACTAATGAAATCAGTATAAACGGATTGGAAGGTGCTTATACCTCACTTCTAATAAATGGAATTCCGATTTATGGCAATTTGGCAACGGTTTATGGTTTGAATAGTATTCCAACCGATATGATGGAAAAAGTAGAAGTAGTAAGAGGTCCAGGTTCAACATTGTATGGCTCAGAGGCAATGGCAGGAGTAATTAATATTATTACACCTCATGCAGAAGCTAATTTCATAAATCTCAATTCAAGTCTTTCCCAATTTGGTGAATGGAAGGGAAATCTAATTACTCAATATAAAGGAAAGAATTGGAAACACTTTTCAGGTTTTCACTGGGATAAGGCAAATCAATTTGTAGATCAAAATGAAGATTTATTTTCTGATGTGGTTTTAAGAGATCGCTTTTCAATATTCAATTTCTCTGAAAATGAGGAGAAACAATTATCTATAGGTGGTAAATACTATTTTGAAGATAGAAGAAATGGTGTTTTAGAATATGTTAAAGATAGAAAATATAAACAGCTGAGAGGAAGTGAAGAGGTCTATGGCGAAAGCATTTACACCCATAGATGGGAATTGTTTGGTAGCAAGAATTTTGGAAATTCTCCTTTCAGATTACAATTTTCCGCAAGCCAACATTGGCAAGATAGTTTCTATGGTGATACTTTTTATCAGGCTGAACAACATCAAGCATTCTCAAATTTCATTTATGAAAGTAAATGGGGAAATCACAATGTTTTATCGGGATTTAGCCAACGAATAAGCTATTATGATGATAATTCTGCAGCCACAGAAAATTTCACTGGAAATCAACCCGATTTGCAAATTATTCCTGGGATTTTTGTACAAGATGAATGGAAAATCAGTGAAGAATGGAAAGCACTTTCTGGCGTCAGGTTAGATTACTACAATCGCCATGGTTTTATATTTTCCCCAAGATTAAATATTCAATACCAATTAAGCGAATGGACTAATTTTCGTTTTAATAGTGGGACAGGCTTTAGGATAGTTAATCTTTTTACTGAAGATCACGCTTTTGTTTCCGGGCAAAGGGAATTGCAGATTGAAGAAAATTTGAATCCTGAAAGATCGTTTAATGTTGGCTTAGGGTTTCAACATGTTTATACCATTGGGAATCAGCAAGGAAGTCTTGAATTAGATGGTTTTTATACTTATTTCACCAACAAAATTATTCCAGATTATGATACTCCTGGATTTATTATTTATGAAAATTCTGAAGCTTATGCTTATACTAGAGGGCTAAGTGCAAACATCAATCACCAAGTGGGGGCTAATCTTTATGTGAATTTGGGTGTTCAGTGGCAAAATGCAAGACTGGCAGAAGCTAATGAGGATGGAGTTTTAGTGGAAACGCCCATTATTTACTCAAGAGATTGGTCTGCTGTAGGATCGCTGGAATATAGTTTTCCTTTGGAAATAAAATTGAATTATAGTTTCAATTGGAATGGGTCTACCGCCATGCCAGAGGTTTTTGAGGTGAATGCAATGGGCGAAATCATAAGCTCAAGGTCTAATTTTTCTCCAGACTTCATGCTGCATAATCTTAAACTGAGGAAAGAATTCAAGAAGCTGGAAGTTTTTGCTGGAGTTAGAAATGTTTTGGATAATGTACAGCAAATTTCACCACTTAGTGGAACACAGGATGAAACAGTTCCACTCGGCTTCGGAGAGTATTTTGATACTGCATATAATTATGGAAGTTTGATGGGGCGTAATTACTTTATAGGCTTTGATTGGAATTTTGCTTCTGAGTAGTAAATTGTTGGCGTGGATAATTTATTTTCAACTATTCGCTCAAAGCATTTTATCCTGACAAAATCCCACTTAATTTTGCACCATGCTTTCTATTAATAATTTAGATTACTACATAGGCGATAGAGCCTTATTCAATAACGCTTCCCTTCATATTAAGCCAAAAGATAAAATTGGTTTGATAGGACTTAATGGACAGGGAAAATCAACATTGCTGAAAATCATTAATGGGGATATTACGCCAGATAAAGGCGAAGTGCAGATGAGTAAAGATTGTACTATCGGCTTTTTAAATCAGGATTTACTTTCTTTTCAGTCAGACGATAGCATTTTACATGTTGCCATGCAGGCTTTTAAAGAAGCCTTAAAATTGCAGGAGAAAATTGAATCCATTTTGAAGAAAATGGAAGAGGATTATTCTGATGATTTGGTAGATAAACTGACTAAAGCGCAAGAGCAATATGAAATGATGGAAGGCTACAGCTTGCAAGCTAAAGCTGAAGAGATATTAGAAGGAATTGGTTTTAAAACAGAAGATCTTAGCCGACCATTAAAGACTTTTTCTGGTGGATGGAGAATGCGTGTGATGTTAGCTAAGCTTTTATTGGAAAAGCCATCGCTTTTGATGCTGGATGAGCCTACCAACCACTTGGATTTACCATCCATTCAATGGATTGAAAATTACCTAAAGTCTTATGAAGGAGCTTATATCATTGTTTCTCACGATAGAGAGTTTTTAGATAGAACAATTGATATCACCGTAGAGGTAGATCAACAACAATTAAATGTATATGCGGGTAATTGGAGTTTTTATAATGAAGAGAAAGCTTTAAGAGCAGAATTGCAGCAAAATGCTTATGAAAATCAACAGCAAAAGATAAAGCAGACTGAGCAATTTATTAACCGTTTCCGATCAAAAGCTACTAAAGCGAAACAGGTGCAATCACGTGTAAAAGCCTTAGATAGAATGGATAAGGTGGATGCAGTGGTGGATAATAATGCCACCATTAATTTTAGCTTCAAAATCAATAATAAATCGGGTAGGCATATTGTAAGATTGAAAGATGTTTCTAAATCTTATGGTGACATTAAGATTTTGGAGCATACGGATGCACATATTGAAAGAGGTGATAAAATTGCTTTGATTGGTGCAAATGGGAAAGGTAAATCAACTTTGCTTCGAATAATAGCAGGGGAAGAGAAAATTGAAGGAAAAAGAGAGGAAGGCTATAATGTGGAATTTGGATTCTTTGCTCAACACCAATTGGAATCTTTGAATATCCAAAATGAAATATTAGATGAGTTGAAACAAGCAGGGAGTGATCGAACAGAAATGGAGCTTAGAAATTTGCTTGGTTGTTTTCTTTTCAGAGATGAAGAAGTTTTTAAAAAAATTAAAGTCCTTTCAGGAGGAGAAAAATCTCGTGTGGCTTTATCGAAAACCATGATTTCCAATGCCAATTTCCTTTTGCTTGATGAGCCAACCAACCACTTGGATATGCAATCGGAAAACATTCTGATTCAAGCTTTACAGCAGTATGAAGGCTCTTTTATAACCGTTTCCCACAACAGATATTTTGTTTCTAATGTAGCCAATAAAATATGGTGGATAGAAGACCATCAGGTGAAGGAATATCCTGGCACTTATGATGAATTCCAAGATTGGTATGCTAAAAGAGAAGCAGCTAAGGCAGAGGATAAGGCTTTTGAAGAGGAGTTGAAAAAGGAACAAAAAAAAGAAAAGCAAGCCAAGCCTAGGCACCAACCAGAAGATGCAGAACTAAAAGCCAAGCAAAAGGAACTATCTAAGCTTGAAGCAAGTATTGAAAAGTTGGAAGCGGACAAAAGAAGCTTGGAAGAAGAATTAGCTAAACCTGCTGTTTATGGAAATCCTGATAAGCTTTTTGAAGTGAATCAGGAATTTGAGAAAGTTAATACCGAACTAAATGAATTGACTGAACAGTGGGAGAATTTGGCTATGGAATTATAGTGTTATCTTTATAGTGACAGCTTAAATCTATTTAAGTGAAGAGTAATCATTCATTCATTTATTTTGTATAAAGTTTAGGAGTATGCTAGTCATTATCAGGAAAAATTTAGTTCTTAAGTGTTGAATGGTTGGTATTCAGATATATATAAATGATAATCAGGGGATTAATGCTTTGCCTCCTTATAGCTTGTATAATTTTTTTATATCCCTAAAGCCTCTTTCAATTTAGGATAACCCGTTTTGCTAACAGGGATTTTCACTCCGCTTTTTAATAGTAGAATATGGCTATCTTTTTTATAAGCTTCAATTTTAGTGATTTCTGCTATTTTCACCAGATAAGAGCGATGAACCCGTACAAATACTTCTGGATCTAAGTGATTTTCAAAATAGCTAAGAGTTTTGTTTTTGAGATATTTACCCTCTTTAGTGTAGATATTAACGTAATCGTCATTAGCCTCTAAATATTGAATGTCTTGAGTAGGGATGATTTTAATATCATTTCGGTCTTTCAACACCACTCTGCTTAAATACTCCTTTACATCTACATTTTCATTATTTAGCAAATCTGTTACATTTTGAGCAAATCCACTTTGTCTATATTTTTCAATTGCTTTTTTGAATCGCTCTTTTGAGAATGGCTTTAATAAATAATCTATTGCATGGACTTCAAAGGCTTGTAATGCATATTCATCAAAAGCAGTAGTGAAAATCACGGCCGGTAACTCTTCTAATAGTTCCAGCATTTCAAAACCGCTTATTTTCGGCATTTGGACATCCAAGAATATTAAATCTGGTTGATGCTTATGAATAGCTTTTAATCCTTCAAAACCATCATGGCATACCGCAAGCACTTCAAAATCTTTATTTTCGACTAAATATTCCTGTACTATGCCAGTTGCCAAGGGTTCGTCATCAATAATAATGGTTTTAATCATGATAGCTGTGGAATTAAAAGTTCAACTGTAAATTGCGGAGATGAAGCATTCGTTTTTAATAAATCATACCTCCCAAAAATAAGAAACAATCTTCTACGAACTGCCTCTAATCCAAATCCTGCTCCTTTGGCTTGTCCTGCTTTTGGGTCAAAAGGATTTCTAATAATTACTTCAAGGTTCTTTTCCCTTTTTCTAAAATTAACTTCTATAGTCACTTTACCAGTTAGTCCATATAAACTATGCTTTATGGCATTTTCTAGTAAAGGTTGTACCATGAGATGAGGAAGTTTAAATTGATCAATAGCTTCTTCAACTTTAAAATCAACTTGCAAACGATGGCCAAAACGTACTTTTTCAATATCAGTAAATAGGTTCAAAAAACTAATTTCTTCTTCAACTTTTATCCATTTATTGGCTTCCTTTTGAATGGTACCTCTAAGGAAATCAGATAATTGTAATACCATTTCCCGTGCTTTTTCGGGTTGAACTTTTACCAAGGCACTTATAGAATTTAAGCTATTAAATAAAAAATGCGGCTGCAATTGCTGTCTTAATTGATACAGTTCTGATTCTTTTGCCATTTGTTGCATCTTAACTTCTCGTTCTTCGGCTGCTGCTTGCTCTTCCAATTTTCCTTGGAAATTCAACATTAATGAATAGGCTGTGAAAATTAACAGAATTATAAATCCGCGAATTATAAAAATAGAGTTAAGAAAATTTGTATTAAAATAGGTGTATGGAACTAGCCATTTTATCAGAAAATCTCCTAAAAATAGTGTGATTAAAGATAAAATAAAGGGTAATATAAAAACAAGAATTACATTGCTTTTGGTGGGTAAATAAAATCTGAAAATATTTTCCAATAACATGAATCCAAGCAATAAAAGCAAACTGAAAATTGCACTGTCTATTAAAGCGGAAGGAAAATTTAATCCATAATGCATTAATAAAAGCGTGCATAAGCTTAACCAAAGCATTAGGATGAATAGGAGCTTAACCCACGCTTTATTTTGATGCCTTATGAATTGTAAAAACATTGCTAAATGTAATATGAATTATTATAAAAAAGGAAAATTTGAGGCTTTGTAGTCTAAGCTATAGTCAATGTTTATTACTGAGAACTAAAAATATCAAATTATTTCTCAATGTGTTTTGTAGCTTGATGCTTCAAACCATTTAATTGCAAATCTGCAAATTGGCTATGTCTTTTATCGGTAAGGCGGTTTTAACCGTCAGACCAAAGCCCCAATTTTCTAGCCGTTCTCTAATAGGATTTAAATTCTAATCCTCCAAAATTAACTGATCCTTTTATATATAGAATCTTTTTGTCTGCTTCATCAACATTAGGAAATGCTCTTTTATCTTCAATACCAGAAAACACATTGCTTACATCAGCTTGAATTTCCCAATGTGGTGGGATGATTAATTTTAATCCTCCAAAAGTCACTTCCACATCCAGAATAGCACTGTCTTTAATTTCTGCTTTCGATAAGTCAATATCTGCCCCGCCAAAAGCTGTGGTTATTTTTCCTCCTTTGAAATCTTTGGTGATTAACCTTCTCTGAACTGAAGCAAAAACTGCTTCCGCCCTTATGTAGTCACTCTCCACTATTTTTGCATCAGTAACTCCGCTATTATCATCAAAACCATTATTTTCATCTACTTTTGAATATTTAAACTTGGAACTTCGACTGAAAACCAAATACAAGCCTACTAGAATAATCCCTCCTGGTAATAGATAATCATAATATTCAGCAGGAATCAAATCTTCTCGCCTGAGGAGAAAGAAACTTCCAAACAATATCATAAACAAACCAAAGCCATTACTGGTCCCATGTCTGACAATAGAGTATATCCCAACGCCAATAAAAAGAAATGGCCAACTGAAAACCCAACTGAATTCAATTATTTCCATTCTATCTAGCAATAAAACACTACCAATAATCAATAGGATTACTCCAAATGAAATATTGTTTCTGCCCGAGTTATGCTGCTTATTTTTCATCATTTTTTGATTTTAAATTATGAAACAAACTTAAAACAGATGTGGTAAATTTACTTTTAATAATAGGTTGGGAAATGCTAAAACTAGGTGAGTGGCGGAATTGAGTCGGTGAAATTTCTTATCGTAAAAAAAAACGAACCACAAAGAGTTTTATCTCTCTGCAATTCGTAATTATTAATTATCCAATTACTAATTATTCATTTTCCCATCCCTCGGGTCTTTTCCATCTTACCGGTGCTTCTGGTTCAGGCTGCATTTCAAATTCTTCAGTCTCCAGCAACTTCATCGCCTCTTCAACTGCTTTTTCCAGTTGAGCATCTCTGCCTTGCAAGGCCATTTTAGGATCATCAATTACTTCTACATCAGGAGCAATGCCTTCTCCTTCTACTGCCCATTCTCCATCGGTATCGTAAAAACCTCCTCTTGGAGCAACCATTCTTCCGCCATCAATAAATCTAGGCGTATCCCATGTACCCACTAATCCTCCCCAGGTTCTAGTTCCTACCAACGGGCCAATATCCTTTTTCTTAAACATATAGGGCAATAAATCACCACCAGAACCTGCTCTTTCATTGATAATCATCACTTTTGGCCCCCAAATTCCAGCAATTGGTGAAGTCCAAGGTCGATTATCTCCAGCTTTACTATTGAAATATCCCACTGGTTCACGAGTCATTATGTCAATCATATAATCGGCCGCAGAACCTCCACCATTATTTCTTTCGTCTAAGACTACTCCTTTTTTATCTTGCTGAGAAAAATAGTAGCGATTGAAACTTGTAAAACCTGGCCCGCTTGTGTTCGGGATATATACATATGCCAATTTACCGTCTGACATTTCATCCACTTTTCTTCTGTTGCTTTCCACCCAGTCAATATATCTAAGGCTATACTCATTGCTCACAGGTTTAACATATACTCTTTTAGCTCCTGATTTTGAAGCAGTATTATTTACCATAAGAGAAACAGTCCTTCCTGCAGTTTGAGCAAAATGCTCGAAGATATTATCATTAGCCATGATGGTTCTTCCATTTACTTCTAAAATAAAATCTCCTTCTTTTACATTCTGACCTGTTAAGCCTAAAGGTGCTTCCATACCAGGATTCCATTGTTCGCCATCATAAATCTTACTGATTTTATAATATCCATTTTCGATGACAAAATCTGCTCCTAATAATCCAACAGGAACTCTGTCCACATCTGGCATATCCCCACCTGAAACATAGGAATGGCCAATGGCTACCTCACCACTTAAAATATCTACCAAATAATTCAGATCAGTTCTATGGTGAACATGTTTCACCCATGGCTGATACCAACTGTAAACTTTATCCCAAGGAGCTCCATGCACATTATCCACATATAAGAAATCTCGCATAAATCGCCATCCTTCTTTGAAAATCTGTGCGTATTCTGCCTTAGGATTCACTTTCATTTGTGCAGATACTGAAATTTTATCTTCTGGCTTAGGTTTACCTTTTGTATCGGTAATATTCCAACTTCCTGCTTTTTGGAACAATGTAAAATCTCCATTTTTTGAAAGTACCATTTGACTAATTCCCTCCTCCCAATCCTCTGCTTTTTCTTTTTTTACATCATAAGAATGAACCTTTAAACCTTGCTGATTAGGAATAGACTCTGCTATAAATAATTTATGCTCTTGTGAAGACTTGATAAAAGGATAATTCCTAGCAGGTAATTTCAGCGATACCACACGATCTTGAATATTATTAAAGTCAATTTTCACACTCTTTATTTCTTCCTTCTTCTCCTCTTTTTTCTTTTTGCTTTTACCATTTTCTTCTTCCTCTTTCTTGGCTTCCTCTTCATCGCTTTTTGGCAAATTTGGTGCTTGTCCATTCGCACTTAAAACCACAGCGTAAAGACTTCTGCTAACTGATGGATCATAAGAGCTCATATCCAACCATCCAGAATTCAAGCCATAGTCAGTACTGGCTAAAAAATATAAATACTCACCTGATGGATCCCACTGAGGTGAGGTAGCATCCGCCAAAGGGTCAGAAACCTGATGGGTTTGCTCCGTTTGTGTATCATAAATGAAAATAGCTTTGAAATGACTGTTTTGCTGCTTTTCATAAGTAATGTAGCGACTATCAGGAGACCAATTTGGATTTAAGGTTCGGTTTGGGTGTGCATAACCATCCGTATCTACCTTTTTGATTTGTCCACTTTCTAAATTCACATACCAAATGTTATAATCTGTATCGGTATAGGTAATCATTTTTCCATTGGGTGACCAATCAGGAGTGAAGTAGAAAGTTGGGTTTTCGAGCGCATAAGATTTATGATTTTCACCGAACTGATTGGCTACTACCAACTGATATTCACCACTTGCATCTGAAAACCAAGCAATTTTATCACCTTTTGGTGACCATATCGGATATCTATCGGCCACACCACTGCTTTGGGTAATATTTCTCCAGCTTCCTTCTTCTTTTGGGAAAGTGAAAATATCTCCTCTGTGCTCAAATATGGCTCTTTTCCCATTTGGTGAAATATTTGGATTGCTCACATTTCCTGCTGAAACATCCTCCCATCTTTCTCTGCTAAAATTTAAATCGCCTTTTACATTGATTTCAAGTTGTTTGGAAGTCTTATCACTTGCATTTAATAAATGAAGGTAACCACCTTGTTCATACACAATTTGTTCACCGAAAGCATCTAAGCTTTTCACATCAAATTTTTTATGAAAGGTAATTTGTTCTTCTTTCTCAGTACTCAAATCATAGCTCCAGATATTGCTCACATAATCTCTTTCCGATAAGTAATAAACCTTCTGTCCTAACCAAACCGGATCAAGATGTCTTTCCTTATCTAATTGAGGTGTTCTGGTTAGCTCTTGACTTTCAAGATTCAGAATCCAGATAGGCATTGCTTGTCCGCCACGGTAATTTCTCCATTCCGGATCCCAAGAAGTAATAGGGGTATAGGCCAAATGTTTACCATCAGCAGAAACCTCTCCGTAGGAAGCTCTAATATCAACCAATGGTTGTGGAAAACTGCCCGCGGGAGAAACAGTATAGAGTTGAGAAGTTTTGGTTGGATGTGCTTTTCTGCCCGTTCTAAATAAAACATCTCCTTCTGGAGTCCAGCCTTGCACGAAATCTCCACCAGGATGATATGTCAATCTTTTAGGCATACCTCCTTCAGCGGGAATTACATAAACATCAATATTACCATCATACTGAGCTGTAAAAGCTATCCATTTGCCATCATCAGAAAAATGAGGAGCGGATTCATAGCCCTCCCCAGTAGTCAACCGAACGGCATCCCCACCAGAAAGAGATGCTTTCCATAAATCATTAGCATAAACAAATACCACATGCTCAGCCGATAAAGTTGGCTGTCGCAAAAGCATGGTACCTTGAGCAAATGTTTCGGCTGAAGCAAATGCCATCAATAAGAATAAATATATTTTCTTCATAAGAATTGATTATTATGGTTTGATGAGTAAGCTACTAAATTTGATTGAAAGATGATAGAAGAATTATATGAGTGATTCAGGTGCAGAGGTGTTGAGGCCTTGATATTTTAAAAGTTAGGGAATAAAATGACATAGGAGAAGAATTAAAAAATGATTAAATTTGAAATAAAGAAAGAAAAATGTCAGATTACAAAAAAATAATAAAAAGAGACCCAAATAAAAGATTTGGAAAACCATGTGTCAGAAATACTCGAATAACTGTATTTGATGTATTAGGCTGGTTAGCTTCCGGTATGACTTATGATGAAATAATTTTTGACTTTCCAGAACTAACATTAGAAGATATTAAAGCATGTTTGGCTTATGCAGCAGATAGAGAACATAAATTGCAACATGCTTCATGAGTTTACTATTTGACCAGAACATTTCTTACCGTATCACTAAAAAATTAGAGGAGCTGTTTTCAAGATGCAAGCATATTTCTGGTTGCGGATTAATGGATTGTGATGATTCTGAAATTTGGGAATATGCAAGAAAAAATGATTATGCTATAGTTGTCGGTGATTTATTAAGTCGATTGCAATAATTCTATTAAGATTAGTTGGCTAACTCTAAAAATCACCCTACCTTCGTATAAGATCATTAATCTAATCTTATATGGCGATACATTTTTCAAAAGAACAGGTGATTAATAGAATGAAATTTGAGAATCCTTGGTGGAAATCAGCTCAAATAGATCATTATTATAAAAAAATGAAAAGAAGAGAGTATTTTAAGCTACTCTACCCACTCATTATTGAAAAAGAGGTTAAACGATCTGTTGTACTAATGGGGCCAAGAAGAGTCGGAAAAACTGTGTTGCTATTTCATTCTATTGATCAACTTTTGACAGAGAATATTGACCCAAATAAACTCTGCTATTTTTCAATTGAAACTCCATTATACAATGGGATTGCACTTGAAGAGCTGCTTAATCTTTATTTAGAGACTAATGATCTAAAACCAACTGATGAAATTTTTGTGTTTTTTGATGAAATACAGTATTTAAAGGATTGGGAACTACACCTTAAATCTCTTGTCGATTCGTACCATAATATAAAATTTATTGTATCTGGATCAGCTGCTGCTGCACTAAAGTTAAAAAGTCAAGAATCTGGAGCAGGGCGATTTACCGAATTTGAATTGCCACCATTAACATTTCATGAATTTCTTTCCTTAACAGATAAGAATGATTTGGTAGAAGAAGATAGTGATAATATGTTTTCTTTTTTTACTAAAAATATAGAACAGCTAAATGAGCTTTTTATTGACTATATTAACTTTGGAGGTTACCCAGAATTATCTCTTTCAAAAGTTATTCAATCAGACCCAGGCAGATATATTAGAAATGATATTATTGATAAAGTTCTCATGCGCGATTTGCCAAGCTTGTATGGTATCAGTGACATACAAGAGTTGAATTCATTGTTTACATTTATCGCATATAACTCAGGAAATGAAATGTCGCTCGATGAGATTTCAAAAAGCTCTGGTGTAGCAAAGAATACTATTAAAAGATACTTGACATACTTAGAAGCGGCCTTTTTAATTAAAATAATTCACAGGATTGATCAAAATGGTAAGAAATTTAAACGTGCTAATTTCTTTAAAATATATCTAACGAATCCTTCCTTAAGAAGTGCTCTTTTTTCACCCATTGAATCAAATGATCAATTTATTGGCAATATGGTAGAGACTGCGATTTATTCTCAATGGCAGCATAACCAGTCACAAGATTTATTTTACGCACGATGGAAGTCAGGAGAGGTAGATATAGTATCATTAGGTGATAAATTAAAGCCACAATGGTGCATAGAGGTTAAATGGTCTGACAGATATGTTGATCATTTATCTGAGTTAAAAAATTTAGTATCATTTTGCGATAAACATGACTTAGAAGATGTGAGAGTTACAACTATAAGTATTTCAGATGTTAAAACTGTTAATGGAATTTCCTATAGTTTCATGCCTGCTAGTCTTTACGCTTATACAGTTGGTCGAAATATAGTTCATGGAAAACATTATCGACAACATTCTGTATAAATTATAATTACTATTAGGTTATTGTTCCTTCAAGGCTTTGAAGGAAGCCCATTAATCCTGCGGATTGCCTCTGGAGTTAATTAAATTTTTTATTCTTTTTATCAGCCACGAATTTAGCATTACGTTTGATGCTGATTTTTATGATATAAGCGTTATTAATGGACACCCTCCAAAAATTATATGGATTAGAAGCGGAAATTTAACCACAAAAGAAATTGTCAGTTTATTAAATCACCATAAAACTATCATTGAAAAATTTTTAATCAATGATGATTACAGAAATGTATCTTGCCTTGAAATTGAATAAAAACGAGAATTTCACGATTTTAATTAATCTCTTTCGGCTTTATCAATAAGTTGCTTTAGTTTATATTTGATTAAAAACTAATGTATAAATGAAAACCTTAATCGTTGGGGCAAGTGGTGCTACTGGTAAACTATTAGTGGAACAACTTTTAGCTGCTAAAGAAGAAGTGAAAATTATTATCCGACCGAATGCTAATATCCCAGAATCCTGGAAACAGGATGAGCAACTTTCAATAATTCAACGGAATATCTTAGAAATAAATCAAGAGGAAATGAGTGAAGTCGTTTCTGATTGTGATGCATTTGCTTCCTGCTTAGGGCATAATTTGACATTTAAAGGACTTTTTGGAAAGCCTCGCAAACTGGTGACGGATGCTGTTCAATTAATTTGTGAAGCCATTTCAAAAAGTAATCCAGGCGAAACTGTGAAATTTGTTTTGATGAATACGGTTGGCAATCAAAACAGAGATATAAATGAACCCATTTCCAAAGCTCAAAAAATGGTCATGGCGATAATTAGAGCTCTTCTTCCACCACAAGCAGATAATGAAAAGGCATCTGATTACCTACGACTTAATGTTGGTCACAATAATCCTGAAATTGAATGGGTGGTAGTACGCCCAGATGCCCTTATTAATAATAATGCTGTTACAAATTACAATACACATCCTTCTCCTATCCGAAGTGCTATTTTCAACCCTGGTGAAACAAGCAGAATAAATGTAGCCCATTTTATGGCTCAATTAATTATAGATGATGATTTATGGGGAAAATGGAAAGGACAGATGCCGGTGATCTACAATAAATAAAATCATTGGTTTCAATATGATATTTAACTAATTTAGAAGAAGTTAATCTACAAGCCTTAATTTTGAAAAAGAACCTAATCATAACTATCCTCGCCCTTATTTCAATTGCTTCATTAATATTTGGATATATACAAAAACAAAAAGCTGAGGAGCAAGAGGCTCTTGCTACAGAATTATCTGAAGCCAAAAGAAAACTTGAAAGCCAAATTGAATTAGAACAACAAACTAGAAAGGAAATTTCAGAAAAAGCTCAACAAGAATTACTAAAAATGAGAAAAGAAGCAGAATTAGCTCAGAAAAACAAATAATCTTTAATTCTCCTCAGTGTTTTTTTTCTCTCTTGTGTTTAAAAAATATATCCGGTCTGACTATCGTCTGACCTAAGCACTCCATTAGGTCAGTAATGAAGGTCAGATCGAACTCAATTGCGATTAACTTTATTTTAAAAAGGCTTATTACTGTCTTTTAAGACACATTTCACCAATAATTTCACTAAATTTCAAAAAACTTTATCAACCCACGCAACCGATGTCAACTCAACTGCATCTTCTTGATGTAACCAGCAAAAATGAAAGTGTTTATCAACAAATCTAAAACGGAAGAAGACTTAATAGCAGGATGCATTAAGCAAAAAGCAAGTGCACAGCGAGCCTTGTTTGACAAATACTCCGGCAGGATGCTAAGCTTATGCAGAAGATATGTGAAAGATGTATTGGAAGCAGAAGGCGTAATGATAACCGCTTTCACAAAAATTTTTGAACGAATAGAACAATATACTGGAGAAGGAAATTTTGAAGGCTGGATGAAACGGATCATGGTTAATGAATCTTTACAATATCTGAGAAAGCATAAAAACATGCAACTGAATATGGATATAGAAGAAGCGCATCATTTACCGAACTTGGATGCCATGGAAGACCATTTGCAAACAGAAGATTTAATGCAAATGATAGCAGAGCTTCCAGTGGGCTATAGAACGGTTTTTAACCTCTATGCCATAGAAGGTTTTTCTCATAAGGAGATAGCCGAACAGTTAAATATTAATGAAAACTCTTCCAAATCGCAGCTAAGCAGAGCAAGAGTTTACTTGCAAAAGCGCTTAGCGGAAATGGAACAAGAAATAATAGTAAGTCATGGAAACTCATAAAATAGATCAATTATTTAAGCAAAAACTGGATCGCCACAGCGAGCCGGTTTCAGCCGATGCTTTTGCCAAAGTGCAAGCCCAAATGAAAGGGAAAAAGCAAAAGAAGGGATTCCCTTGGATGATAGCGGCAAGTGTTAGCATACTTTTAGTTTTATCATTCGGCTTAGTATATAATTTTAATCAATCGGGAGAGCAAACTTTAGCTAAAATTGAATTGAATAATGCAAAATTAAGCTTTTCGGAAAATGATATTTCTGCAAAACCAGAAATTATAAAAGATGAAGCTGTTCAGAAAACGGATCAGAAAGATAAACCATCAACAGTATATAAGTCCTTCACTCCGAATAAACTCGTGGTGGAAGATCTAAACCGAATGGCTTCAATAGAAAAAATAAAAGGATTTGAAGCAGATGTTGATGTTGATTTAATACCCGAATTAAAATTGTCACCTCAAAAGCATGAAAATAAAGTGATAGTGGAAATTCATTACGCTTACGCAGAAAGTAAAAAAGAAGAGAATATAATAATTAAAAGTAACAACAAGCTTAAATCACTGGCCAGTGAATTCAGTTTAGCGGAGTTGCGAAGTGCAAAAAACGAATTATTTGCTTCTGCACTTCAATTTAACCGCAAGGGAAATAACTAATAATTTTAAAAAAGACAAAGATGAAAAATTTAATAAAAATATCGATGATTGTTTGTCTAGCCCTTTTCAGCGCATTAGGCTATGGACAAAATATTACTGCAGAAAATACTAGCTTTAACTCTGCTGTTGGTGAAAATGAAGATATTCAAATCCAGAATGAAGGGGTTTTTATTGTGAGGATTTTTAAGTCCACTACAAAGTCTGAATTAGAAGAATTTAAATCAGAAGGCAAAGAATTAAATATAGACATTACCTATGAAAACCTAGAATATATAAACGGTGAAATAGAAGCTATCACACTGAAAGTAGATTGCAATGATGGTTTTTCTGGTACTGCTTCAACTACTAACATACCCGAATCAGGTATAGGTTTCATAAGAGATTATAGAGAAGGTGCAGATATTCCTTTTGTGATAGGCAGAATATTTGATAAAGATAAAAACATTGCTTCATCTAAATCAAACGAAGACGATAATTGGAGCAAAGAATTAGAAGATGAGTTTGATACTGCCTTTAATGAAGAAAAAGTGGTTGAAAAGGATAGAAATAGATTAATCAAGCATGATCATGATATTGACTTTTCAATGGGATTGAACAACTACTTAAATTCTAGCAATCAATTTCCTGACACCGACAATAAAGATTTTGCGCTGGATCCTTTAACTTCCTGGACTTATGGAATTCATTCCAACCATAAAATATCGGTTAGTCCTTATGTTAAATTCAATTTCCAACTGGGACTATTATGGAACAATTTTGCGCTGGCTGACAATAACTATCAGTTTACCAAAGGTCCTGAGCAAGTAGAATTATTAGATACTGATCTTGCAAGACCAGACATCAATCCAACAAGAAGTAAATTGAATATTACTTATTTGAATCTTAATTTAGTTCCGATGTTCCACTTCGGAAAAAGCAGTGATGCCTTTAGAATTGGTGCCGGGCCATTCGGAAGCTATAGAATTGCGAGTAAATCAAAATTCAAATATGATGACAACGGCAAAGATGTTGTGAAAAACAATTTCCATATCAATAACTGGAAATATGGATTGAAAGCACAAGTGGGATGGAAAGGAGTAGATTTATTTGCTACCTACGATTTGAGTCCGATCTTTATTGAGGACAGAGGTCCAGAAGCTGACTATCCGCTAAGAGCGATTTCCTTCGGGGTGATATTTTAAAAGAGAAAAGAGATTTAAGATGATAGATTAAAAGATAATAGACTTTATAATTTAAGACAGCGCAGCTTTAGTTATGCGCTGTTTTTTTATGCTCCGTGATTACACCACCCTAAAGGGATCTGTCTTATGACAGGCAGGTGCGCTATGAATCTTCGATCGAGTTGTGTCAGATCTTAACTAATAGCGTGAGTATTATCCGTCATTGCAAGGCACGAAGCAATCTTATGCCTGCTACAAGCGAGCTGTTAGATTGCTTCACCCTAAAGGGATTCGCAATGACGCTCCGAGCAAATGGACTACTTTTAGTATAGATATTGCATGAAAACACCGTCTTTTCGTGGAATCATTGCAATCTAGAATGATGAAAATTGCAACTAATCCCTAAAATCATCCTTAAATAAATCACTTGCAGCTTTTTTTACGTATTGAATCTATTTTAAATGTTATTACATCTAAACTTTAAAACTTTCTATCGAATATTTCTCAACCTTTATATTAAAGATTGTATATTTAATTTCACTTAAAGTACCAAAACAATCATCGATGTCAACAGAAATCATCAACATCAGTAAACAAGAAGGCAATAACCGCCTTTACTTAACAGATAATGAAGGTCACTCCGGTAAGGATAACATCACTACCAATGTAAAACCAGGCGATACGGTTACCTGGAAATTAGTTCCCAATGGAGGAATAGACCAAATAACAGGAATTACTGCAAAACCTGGTAGCCAAGATATTTTTTCAGTGAACCCTGCTCCCGTAAATCCAAATGATCCAGCTTCCGATTGGTCGGGAACTGTAAGCCCAGATGCAACAGGTTCTGAATCTTATAGTATTGGGTATAAAATTGGTGATAAACCCTTTACGGATGATCCAGTATTAAAAATTGGAAATTAATGCTTTCACCTTGCTTTAAGGTAATTATAAAATCAGTCCTTATTATAGGACTGATTTTTACATTTTCAAATCATATCTTTGGTCAAAACCAAAATATAGCCGATAGTCTTAAAAAAGTTTTAAATAAACATAATGATAAAGATACCTTAAAGCTTGAATTATTACATAAAATTGCTCAAAATGAAAGAGACCCTAATAAAGCCATTGAATATTCAGAAAAACTTATACAATTATCTAATTCACTAAAATTACCTATTTATTTATATAGAGGATATCTACAGAAAGGACAGGCTTTAAGGGAAAAAGCAGATTTATCAGCTGCTACAAATTCACTATTTAAAGCAGCTAAAGCAGCTGAAAAAGCCAATTATCAAGCAGGTGTAGGAGGTGCATTTGCGGCACTTGGGGATGTATATATCAGAAGTGAGAATTATAAAAACGCCTTTAATTATTATAATCGTTCTATAGAAATCTTGCGACAAGAGCAAGATTCCGTCACATTAGCAACAGTGTTATTGAATGCAGGAGATGGGTATTTGAATGCAGGAAAACTAGATTCTGCACTTCTATATTTTGAAGAATCAGGAAAAATATTTCAAGAAGTAGAATATTTAATAGGTACCGCCTATAATCTGGGCAATATGGGGATGGTGCATGCCTTAAAAGGGGAACACCAAGTTGCTAAAAACAAAATGGATTTAGCTACTGTCATCCTACGAGACATGGGTGATTTTTATCCTATCGCAGTTTACGACCTTTATATTGCCGATATTTATAAAGAAAATAATGATTTAGAGCGTGCCATAGAATATGCCGAACATAGTCTAAAAGTAGCCCAAGAACATTCCTTAAAAGAGCAAATTCGGGATGCCAATCTAAAACTATCCGAATTGTATGGTGCTCAAAATAATTATCAAGAAGCCTATTTTCACCAAAGTCAGTATTTAGTTTACCGGGACAGCATCAATAATGAAGAAAAGATTAGGGAAATTG
>QNXU01000197.1 GCA_003973485.1 Bacteroidota bacterium
AGTTTTGGTTGAATCTTCCTCTGAGTCTTCATTTATAGTGCTTTCATCTTTTTCAATTGAAGGCTGCGGCTTTTCAGGGGTTTTAGCGCTCTCAGATTCTTTTTTATCATAAAGCTTTGCTTTAAATTGATTGATTTCCTGTTCATGTTTTTCAACCAATTTGACCTTTGACTTTTCTTCCTGTTTAAAGAGAAAAATAACCACTAGGAATAAAACTAGCCCCGTAATAGCACTATATTGAACCAAATCCATTTGTTTAAATAAATCAAATAAAAAGTTGAGGTCGTTTTTCCCAATTGAAATAATCACTACTGTGGCAATATGAAAGATGAGTAGCGCCACAAAAATTATAGTTTTAAAAGTCTTCATAAAACGGATGTTGTGATGGTTTTGATTATGAATATAAACAAATATAGAAATATTTTAACAACTAAAGGTGCTAGATTATATGAATAGCAATTTACAGTAAATTAATTTCATTCTTCATATTAAGATACAGATTGGATTTCTATAAGCTTTTTATAAACTCCACCCTTCTTCAATAAATCATCGTGTTTGCCTTCTTCAATAATTTCTCCTTCTTGCATCACATATATTTTATCGGCCTCTTGAATGGTGCTTAATCGGTGAGCAATCACTATTGAAGTTCTATTTTTCATCAAATTTGTTAAGGCGTCTTGCACCAACTTTTCCGATTCAGAATCTAGTGCAGAGGTGGCTTCATCTAATATGAGTATATCAGGGTTTTTCAGAATGGCTCTTGCAATGCTTATTCTTTGTCTTTGCCCACCTGAAAGTTTGGTTCCTCTTTCGCCAATTTTAGCTTCATAACCCCCTTCCATTTGAGAAATAAACTCATGAGCATTGGCTACTTGTGCTGCGTGTATTACTTCTTCAAGAGTACATTCAGGCTTTCCAAAAGCTATATTATTGAAAATAGAATCGTTAAAAAGAATTGATTCTTGACTCACGATTCCCATTTTTGCTCGGATACTTTCCACTGTTAAATCCTTTAATGAAATTCCGTCAATTTGTACATCTCCTTCAATGGGATCATAAAATCGGGGGACTAAATCTGCCATGGTGGATTTTCCTCCCCCTGAAGGCCCCACCAATGCTATCGTTTCACCTTTGTGGATGTTGATATTGATTTTTTTCAATACTTTTTCTTCGCCATAAGCAAAGGACACATTCTTAAAACTTAATTCACTTTTAAATTCTACTAATTTTTTAGCAGAGCTCTTATCTTTAATGGCTGGTTCTAAATCTATTATGCCGAAAATTCTTTCTGCAGAGGCCAATCCCCTTTGCACATTACTAAAGGCTGTGGATAGCGCTTTAGCTGGCACTAATAATTGAGAATAAATGGCTATAAATGTTATAAAGCTTCCTGCACTTAATTCTGACTCTCCTCCTAATATCATGGATCCTCCAATCAATAAAACTCCAACCACTACAAAAACCCCTAAAAACTCAGATGTCGGGCTGGAAAGCGCCTGTCTTTTTTGCATGCTGACATTCACTTTAGCATAGACGTCAACTTCTTTTTCAAATCTCTTTTTAGAAAAAGAGATTGCATTAAATGCTTTTATGATACGCATGCCTCCAATGGTCTCTTCTAAAATATTAGAAATATTTCCAATGGTTTCTTGACTCTTGATGGCTCTTTTCTTTATAGAGATTGCGATATATGAAATTATAAAGCCGGAGACTGGCAAAATAATTAATGTAATGCCCGTAAGCTTTGCAGATATAAAGAATAAAGCCACAAAATATCCGATCAGCATTAAAGGTTCTTTAACCACCACTTTCAAGCTATTGACCACCGTGTTTTCAACTTCTTGCACATCCGCCATCACTTTTGACATGATATTTCCTTTACGTTCTTCAGTATAGTAGCCGATGTGCATATTTATTAAGCGATCGTAAAGTGCATTTCTTAGATTAGAAATCACATTTGCTCGAACTATAGCGGATATTACAGCCAGAAGGTATTTGAATAAATTGGAAAGAAATATACTGACAATTAAAATCCCGCAAACAAATTGAAGTGCTAAAAACCGATCTTCCTGTACAATATCAAGGAAATAATAATTAAATACATCTTTGAAATATTGTAAACCAAAATAAAAATCAGGAATGGACTCAGGGATTTCAGTTGGCTCGGTCTCCACCATAAAAAGCACATTCAAGACAGGAGTTAGTATCCCTAATGTTATAACACTAAAAACAGTTTGAAATAATGCATATATTAAATATTGCGGTGCTAACCAACCCAAGGGTTTAGCATAAGAAAGCACTCTAAAATATGTTTTCATGAGTAGATTATCTTCTTTTAAGTTGCCACATGGTATTTGCGATAAATATTCCTGCCTTCCAACAATCAGGCATCAGCTGATAGCTATAAACTCGGCCTTGAATATTTATGCTCATTTCATGGGTTGTCATTAATAGTTTTTAGCTGTTCTAAGCTTCGACAAATTCAATTTCTTAAATTGGGCTGCAATTTACGAGTTAAATTATGGAAAGTAGAACGAACCTATTTAAAACAAATTTTCTCTTTTAGGAATATTAGCTCGTAAGGAAGCTCCAAAGAAATTATTTTCAGAATTATTTGTCTCAAACTCACTTGTTTGATTTCGGATGCTATAATTAAGATCAATAAAAATATTATGATAAGGCATAAAACTCATGCTTAATTTCACAAATTTTAAGGTGTTGCTTTCCCCTTGTCCAATGGTATGCCCAAACTGCCATCTGCTTCCCGTATCAGGATTAATATGATTGTATCGACTATTGTTGGTTTTAAAAATATCTCCTCCAAAATTAGAATTTGCAGTGGTATCCGTCCCAAATTCAGCCAATACTGCCTGAGCTTTAAAATGAATTCTAGGGCTAATTTGATATCGTAAGGTAGCAATCCATTCTTCAAAATTCGCACCTAAAGGATGTGCTAGAGGTTGCTTATAATTAGCATAATTTGTAAAATTAGAATCATGGGCATACATAAAAGGCCTCACTACATTATATTCAGCTTGCAAGTCCAAATTTGGAATCTCAAAAGCATTAATATATTTCAAGCCTGCCTGAACAGCCCATTTATTGGCCCACCAGCCTCCTTGTCGCAAATTATCAATTAAAAATTCATCCAAAACCAACTGTCCATAAAGGCTAAACCTTTTTAGGAAAAGTGCTCTAAAATCCAAGCCAACTAATGCATTTCCAGTACTGCCGTCTTGCTGTTCCAACGCTCGGTAAAAAATAATTGGATTGAAATAAACGGGGTCAATTGGATTTTGTGCTACTGAAGAATCTCCAGACATAATCGCTTCAAAAATCCCAATATTGATGTTGTCGGTTATATTATAACTAAGATGGTGTAGCGACATAAATTTTCTTGGATATTTATTTCGAGTACCCGAAAGTTGGTTCCCACTAGAAATTAAATCAGCTGTTTGAAGTCCAAAGAGATTTGTATAATTCAATTTCCAGATGTTCGTTTCGGCTTTTAAAAACATGTAGCCTGTTGCGAAATCACTTAATATTAACGAGCGCTCTCCATTACCGATAAAAAAACGATCGTGTCCAAATTGTAAATTAATATTTTTAGTAGCTTGAAATGAGATGTAACCACGAGCAGTGAAAAAATCTACTCCTTCATTATTTTCCCCATAAGGTTTCCAAAACCCCTCATTAGGAACAGCATTAAAATCTTTTATATAAGTATTGACATGATTGGGAAATACCACCTGATTTTCTCCTACAAAAGTGTAAAATCCAAGCTTATTATTAATCAATCCCCTCACTTCCAAGCCGCGAGTATTGGTGTAAAGTCGGTTTTCACTTATACTTTCCTGGCCTATGGAAAGCCCCAAGACTGGATTTATGTGTAAATCAAATTCCTCATTGTGAACATTTAAAAAATCAGGTTTAGTTTTGTAAATATGTCCAAGAAAACCTCTTTTATTTTTGTAATCGGTAGTATCCGTCCATTCCCAATTATCATTTTTCAAATAATTATAATTGAATTCATCTCTTTTATTGAAATTTTCGGTAGATAAGCTATCTAGAAATTGAGCGATTTCCTTTCTGTTGAAAGCCTTCATCGAGGCATGGTAGGTTTCAGAAAATTTCCCGCTATTAATTTCAAATCGTTCTAAAAGATGATAGTAGTCACGATTTAAGGGAGCATTCACTGCTTGGCCAAATATTGTAAAGCCAATAAAAAGAAGAGAAATTGTAAGTAATAATCTCATAAAGAATAAATTAAAGCTGCAAGATAGCCAAAATATTAGAGTGGATAAACATAATAAGGTTTGGAAAGATAAAAAGCTTCTGCTATTTTTGCATTCCTTTTAAAAGAATTGGTTGGAAATCAATAATTTAATTAATTAGTTATGAAAAAAGATATTCATCCGGAATACAAAGAAGTTGTTTTCTGGGATACTCAAGCAGACGTGAAATTCTTAACGAGGTCAACGATGTCCTCAAACGAAACCATCAAAATGGAAGATGGCAAAGAATATCCGGTAGTTAAAATAGAAGTAAGTTCAGCTTCTCACCCTTTTTATACAGGAAAGAAAATTTTCTTGGATACTGCAGGTCGAGTGGAGAAGTTCAACCAAAAATACAAAAAGAAGAAATAATTTATATTTCTTTCAAAAGAGTTCAAAACCTCTTCGATTTCAAATTCGGAGAGGTTTTTTTATGCCTTGACCACAAAATAGACAGCCAAGGCTGTTTTTTTTAACCACTAAGTATCTCTAAGAATTTCACTAAGTGCACAAAGTGAAAGCTGAGGATGTTGAGATAACAGAATAATATGACTAATTATGTTTCTAATTCTTTTGAAATTCATTCGCAGAATTTCAGATTTATAAAATGAAGCTTGTAAATTTGGGACATGAACTATTTGCTCATAGAACAATTCGACTTTAGAAATCAACTTAAACCCTTTTCTTTCACTCGCCCCGTAGCGGAAATTCGAGTGGGAATATTAACAATTCGTGAAAAATGGGAAAAGCATTTAAATGCTTCATTATCTCATATAACAACTCCAACATTAAGCCAGAAATACCCTGCAAAAACGGAATCCCAAAATATTTTAATCAATAGCTCAGTTTGCCCTAATCCAGAGCTGGTAAAGGCTATCCAATTGGGTGCAACTTTGAAAAAAGATGGGATTTTGATTTCAGCTTCTGTAACAGAGGAAGAGATAGGATTTTTTGATCCCAAACAGAAACTCGAAGAAGCAGCAGAATACGATGGAGAAATAACCATGATTACTCAAAGCTGGCATATCTTTCAAAAAAATGCAGCAGAGATTAAGAGTGATTTTGAATTAATTACAACTGGCAGAAATTCCCAACATGTAAATGATCTACACACTTCAGTTTATGGTGAGGAAAATATTTTTATAGAAGAAGGTGCTTCTATTAAAGCCGCTATTTTAAATGCTGAAAATGGCCCTATTTATATTGGTAAAAATGCACAGATTCATGAAGGAGCCATTATAAAAGGTCCTTTTGCTATGTTAGATAATTCTCATGTAAATATGGGAGCTAAGATTAAAGGCGATTCTACCATAGGTCCTTTTTGCAAAGTAGGGGGAGAAGTGAGCAATTCTGTATTCTTTGGTTATTCAAGCAAAGGTCATGATGGTTTTATTGGAAACTCAGTGGTGGGGGAGTGGTGCAACTTAGGGGCAGATACAAATACCTCTAACTTGAAAAATAATTATGCCAATGTAAAACTTTGGGATTATGCCAAAGGCGGATTTAAAGATACAGGCTTGCAATTCTGCGGATTAATGATGGGAGACCATTCCAAATGTGGAATCAACACCATGTTCAATACTGGAACAGTTGTAGGCGTTAGTGCCAATATTTTCGGAAGTGGTTTTCCTAGAAATTTCATTCCATCTTATGCCTGGGGTGGAGCAGCAGGTTTCAGCACTTTTCAGTTGAAAAAAGCCTTTGATGTGGCTGATAAAGTAATGCAGAGAAGAGATAAAACATTGGACGATGTGGAACAAAAAATCCTGACTGAGCATTTTGAAGAAAGCAAGATAGATAGGATTTGGGAGAAAGATTAAAAAGAGCCTTTTAGGCAATAACTCGAGAAAGAAAAGTAGTTGTCTGATCATTAGAATCAAATGACTATTTCACAGCTATAAAAGACAATATAAGATTGAATTAGACCTGTCAGGTTTACAAAACCTGACAGGTCTGTAGAAAAGTTAAAACAAACATAAAAATGAAATTAGCAATAGGTGGCGATCATGCCGGATTTGAATACAAAAAGCAATTAGTTGAATTCCTTGAAAAAGAAGGGCATGAGGTAAAAGACTTTGGTCCAGATTCGGATGCCTCAGTTGATTATCCTGATCATGTTCATCCTTTGGCTGAAGCAGTAGAAAAAGGAGAGTATGAATTGGGTATATTACTTTGCGGAAGTGCAAATGGAGTTGCTATAACTGCAAATAAACACCAAGGAATTCGTGCTGGGATTGCATGGGAAGATGAATTAGCTGCATTAACCCGCCAACATAATAATGCCAATGTTTTATGTATTCCTGCTCGTTTTATCGATTATGACAAAGCACAATCTATTGTTAAAACCTTTTTAACAACCGAATTTGAAGGCGGAAGGCATGAAAGAAGAGTTGATAAGATTAGTTGTTGATAATATTGGTATTATGTAGAAACCTTATGCTGTCAATTTATTTTGAATCAAATAAATAAGCAGAGTTCGATTTTAAATTTCTATAAAATATTTTAAAAGTTTTGTCTGGTCTATGAATCTGGATTTTTATTTTATGGAATAAGTCTATTCTTAACTTAAGCTGTCCCGACTAGCTTGAATGAGACTTCTGTAAATTGAATTTTAATAAAACTAAACTATTAATCTCTTCTAAAATTCTTAACCACCTCTTTTTTCTTTCTTCTAATATTCGCTTTAAGAATCTCGTCTAGCATTAAGCTTAACAAAATACATAAACCAATAATTAGAGGAACCAAAATATTATCACCAAGAAAATCTAAAGCCAAAGCAGTGCAGATAATTGCTATATTAGTAGCAATCATAATGAGAGTAGTACCAGAATGACTAAAGCCTAAGCGCATTAAAATATGGTGCAAATGCGTTTTGTCGGGAGAAAAAGGAGATTTCTTTTTCATAGCCCGAGAGATAAAAACTCTGAGAGTATCAAATAATGGAATAATGATAACAGAAATACCCACAGCAACTGAAGATGTCAATTTGAAAGGAGTTTCCACAGGGAGATAGTGGTTATAATCAATAAATTTAATGGTGATTACTGCTAATGCAAATCCGATCAATAAGGCACCAGTATCCCCCATAAAAATACGGGATGGTTCCCAGTTAAAATTCAAGAAAGCTATTAGCGCTCCAATAAAACCAAAGCAGACCATAGAGTAATAGGTCTGCCCCACCAAAAAGAAATAAATACCAAAAAAGAAAAAGGCTATAATCCCAATGCTGCTCGCCAAACCATCCAAGCCATCTATTAGATTATAGGAATTAGTAATTACGATCAATGTAAAGAGGGTGACCACAACACTTACTATGTAAGGCAATTCTTCTATGGAAAATAAACCATAAAAGGATTTTAAGGTGATATCCATCAAAAATATCACCATACAAGAAGATAAGAGCTGTGCTGCTAATTTAACTGTTGGCCTTACAGGCACTAAATCATCCCTCAGACCTACCATAAACATAATACCCATAGCGCCATAGAAAAACTTAAAACGCTGTAAGCCCACCAACGGCATAAATATTAATAAGGCTATCATTACTCCAATAAAGATGGCTATACCTCCCATGCTGGGTGTATCACCCGTATGGATTTTTCTACCTCCAGGCTTATCCATGATATTTCGCTTTTTAAAAAAGCCAATCACCAAAGGTGTAACCAAAAAGGTTAGAATAAATGAAGTAATTAAACTAGCTAGGGTTTGGGGCATGTTTAAAATTTGATAAATCTACAATTTTTGCTTCAGCCCAATCAATATGGTCATCAGCCATTAACAGATCAACAAATTTAAAGTCTTTTAGGGAATTATCTAATTTTAATTAAATCAGATTTAGAATTATATTCTTCGAAACAAAATGAGAAAGAAAAATTTTACTAAAACAATTTGTCGTTTATACCTAGTAGGTTCTTTTAATAACCTATAAAACCATTCCAGCCAGTTATTTATGAAAAATGCAGGGGCTCTCTTTTTATTGCCTGAATAGACATCAAAACTACCTCCTAGGCCCATATATAATGCATTATGTTGGGTGAATATTTCCGCCATCAAGAACTCTTGTTTTGGACTTCCCATTGCAACAAATACTACATCTGGTCTCTTTTGAGAAATATCTTCAATCAGATTTTTTTTTTCTTCATCTGTCTTAATAAATCCATTTCTAAAACCCTTTATATTAATTTCGGGAAAGTTTGCTTGTAATTTTTCTACTGTTTGATTAATTACTCCTTCTGAAGCACCTACAAAATAGAATGATTTATTTTTTTGAAATTTCTTTATGATCTCCAACCAAAATTCTGCACCTGCAATTTTGGTAGTTTCTAATCCTTTTTGCTTTAAAGCCCAAACAGCACCAATTCCGTCTGGATAGCCTAAATTCTTATTAATTAAGTATTTAAGCTTCTCGTCTTTTTTAAGAATTTTTTCTGCATTCATGGCTACAAGAATACCATTATAGTCATTCACATATCTTAACAATCCTTCCTTACCTTGAGGAGCGTAAATTTTATACCCATTTATTAATCTAGATTCAATCAATGACTTTGGATTTATGCTTTAATAAAAATAATGATGAAAAAAAGAATACAAAGACGACACCTTTTTGAACTGAAAAAATACTTTCATATAATGCAAGGTGCGAAATTATGAGGACAAAGTTAAAATATAAATAATCTTTTGATTTTATAGACACATAAAATTGATAGAAGAAGAAAGAAATTATTAACATTAAGCCTAGCCAACCCCAGCGGACATAACTGGATATATACTCATTATGGGCATTATATTTATTAATGGCAATATCCAAATCATCTTTTTCATAAAAAGAATTTAACATTTGTTGTTCATCGCCTGTTCCATAACCAAAAATACTAGTCTTGTCAATATTATTATAGATTGATTGCCACCTATAAAACCTTTTTTCTCCTTTTCTATCTTGCTTTTCCATCTTAAATTCATCTTCAATAAAATTGTCAAACCTGTAGGATAAAAAGTGTACATTTTGAACTATAAAAAAAATTGAAAGTATTAATACTATAATTGATAAAAAGCCAATCAATATCTTTCTCTTTACATAAATATAAATTAAAATTGAAGATGTTAATACAATACTCAGACCAATAAATTGCGATCGTGAGGCCATTATTATTACATAAAGAAATGATGTTGAAATTAGAATAATATAAAATAAATCATTTAAATATTTCTTACTACCTTTTACCGAATGTTTAAATATAGTATTTATGAAAATTACAATACTGAAAATTAAATAAGCAGATAAGTACGTATTGTGAGTACCAAACCTTCGAGCAATATTATAGTGGGTATTATAATGAAATAGTGTTTCTAAACCTTGGGAAGAGTCATATATTAAGTATAACTGAAATAAAAAATAAAACGTCATTAAGCTAAACGCAGCAAAGGCAAAAGCTTTTAGTAGGTTTTCTGTTTTGCTTTTAATGAAGGGTATTAAAAGAAAAATTACTGGGAAAGTTAAAGCGGATAAGTTTTTCTCAATGAAATAAAAGCCCGATTTCAAATCTTCAGTATAAGCTAAGCCTAATAGTGCTACTAAAAATAGTGCAATCGGGAAATAATAGAAAATAGAAGTGTTTATTTTATTCGTTTTTCTAAATCGTATAAAATAAATAATAGACACCAGAAGTAAAGAGATAATTAAATAGCTATTAATTAGTACAAAAAAAGGAATGGTAACAACCACTAAAATCAGTAAAATATAAACTATATCCTCTAAGAGTCTTTTAAGATCCATCCTTTCATTTCTTTGATTAAATTCAAATTTACTCTTTCTGATTCGTATTCTTGAGCTTTTTTCATTGCATTTTCACTTAGCAAATGCTTTTCATTTTCAGTCAATTCGTAGTAGTTACAAATTAAATTAGCTAACTCCTCATAATCATTTGGTTGAAATAAGTAACCGTTCTTCCTATTGTTTATGTAAGTTTCAGCACCTCCATTTTTAGCACTAATAACAATTTTTCCAACTGCCATTGCTTCTAAACCTACTAACCCTAAGCTTTCTTCTCTAGATGGAAACACAAATAAGTCAATACTATTAAAAAATTTGTTTAGCTCAGTTTGATTTTGGACAGGATAAAATTTAAAATATTTTGTTAGATTTCTCGAATACATATATTCTATTAGGTCATTTTTCAATTTCCCATCACCAACAATAATGCATTCGAAATTTTGTAAGGATTTCTTTGAAACTAATTCTTCAATACTTTTTACAAACGTAAAAGGATCTTTATTTTCTATTAAACTTGATATGAACCCAATAATTTTCTTTTCGACAGAAATACTATTTAATACTTTAATTCTATTGATTTCATTTTTGATAAGTGGTTTGAATACATTTAATTCTATTCCTCCGGAAGGATAGATAATAAATTTATTGTCATCTATAGAAAGGATGGAGTTCAGTTTTTGCTTATAAAACGGTGACGGCACCACGATTCTAACATTCTTTTTTTTACAAAGCTTCTTAAGAAAAAAAAACAATATTTTAGTATACCTATTACTTTGCTTTAGTTCGCTACCGTGAAAATTTAAAACGATCTTTTTTTTAGAGAATAAGAACAAAAATGCCACATGTAGTGGAAAATGTATATAAATAATATTATACGTATCTTTCTTTAAGGCTAATCCGGTCAGAATTTTTAAAAAGAAGGTAAAATAAGCTTTTACCTTTGTTAAAAAACGGTTAGACTTCTGTCCGTATATATAAGTTTTTAAAGGGAATTTTATTCCCAATTTTTCAAGGGACAGCACAAAATTTTTGACAAATACGCCATACCTTGGATTAAAATCAGATGGATACATGTTTGAAATTACCCAAATTCTTAAACCATTATTATTTGAGTAATTATTCATTCTTAAACATATTTAATAATTTTCTGTATCTATTCTCATATTGATTTTCATCACGCTTCAACTCCAAAATACTAATCAATGATTCATATTGATGACCTCTAGAGTAATATTCTAATTTTTCTTCAATTTGCTCTATTTCTTTTAGCTCTTGGAATAAAGGGTATTCACTTCCCATTAAATTTGCAATTGGAATATGTCTTTCGGTAAAAAACGGAATGTTTAGTGAAATTAAATCAAGGATTTTAATGGGGAATGTCAAATCATCATACTCACTCCTTGACCTAGCATGAATAGCAAATTTAATATTATTGAGTTTAAAGTATCTTTCTAATTCTTTAAATGGAATGTGATCAACTATTATATCTTTTTCTAAGTTATTTTGATGTAGTATTTCAAATATGTTTGAATCTTGTGTTAATACATAAAATCGATATTTAACTTTTAGCGTTCTCGCTACTTCTAAGTAATTTATAATTCCTGAATTTGAATAGTTAATTCCTCCTAAAAAAACTAGCCCTATTCTATCTTCCTTCACTTTATTTTTCTCTAAATATATGTTTTCGGTGGTGAAACATCCTGGAGGTAATTCATCAAATTCAATCTTCTTTTTAAATGCGTTTTTTTTAAAATACAATTTGCCCATTTCCTTTGTTGGAAAAACAACTTTATGAGCGATTGAACACACAAAACGATTTGACAATTTATTTAAGAGCTTAGTTATCCTACCTCTAAAAGACTTATATTCGTCTGGTATTAGTTCAATATAAATATCTCTGATAAAAGGAATAATTTTTGATTTTTTTAATTTTAACAGATTTAGGCAAATAAAGTCTATAAAAAATAATCTGTTTGAAGCCATTTCAACGTAGACGGACTGCTGACTAGGAACCTGCAAAACAGAGATCAACTTCTTTGACCAACCACCTTCTATAACTTCCTCGTCTTTTTCTTTGAAAACATTTTTAAAGTTCTGAATTCGGGATCGGGGCCCACCACTTATTTTTTTAATATCAGGAACTATATATAAAATCATTTTAAAATCAATTGGTGTTTAATTTCATCCTATTTAAAAGACACAATGTATTTTCCTTCAATAGAGTCCGCTTCATACTTTGTTACAGAATCAATAATTTTCCTTGGTTTACTGAAAAGGCACATCAACAGTTTATAGGAGGCAACTGAATATTTTATTTGTTTAATAGGCTTTTTTGCAAAATTTCTAAAACTAGCAATGACATAGGATTTTTCATTATTTTTGAGTTTAGCCTGCGTACTTTCAACCTTCTGGACTTTAGTGCAAAAAGCACTCCAGATAAAAGTAATTATGTTTAGAAACTTATTCATATTCTCTAATTTTATAAAAAGGGATTAAGATCAATAGCGAGTATGCCGCAGTTGTGAAGTAATGAATGCTAAGCAAATTTGTGACTAAAAATACAGTAAACAAAGCTATTCTTAAATTGAATGAAACATTAGCGAAAAATAAAATATAAAGGTGAAAAAGGAGAAATAAAGCAAGTCCGAATAGGCCTGCCCTGTGATAAACGTAAAAAAAACCGTTATCAATTTCTAAAAATGTTCTTTCTCGAGACAAGGAGGGCGTTACCTCATTTTTTTCAAAATAAGTAGATTTAACACCTACCCCGGAACCAAATAATATTTCATATGTATCGTCTGTTGTTTGTTTTAGCATTAAATCTAAAGTCATTAAACGATGCTTTATAGTAGGATATTCTAATGGATTACTCAAATAAGTTATTTTCTCTTTGTACTTCTCATTTGCAAAGGGAAGAAGAGTAAAAGTTGCTATTTTTAATAATAGAAAAAGGATTAAAGGGAATAGGAATATGTATTTTGTTTTTTTTACAAAAACAAGTGAATAAACTATTACAATAATTATCAAGCCCTGTAAACTACCATTAAGAAATGCACTTAGAGTACCAGTTAGCAGCATTATTACAAGATAGATATCCCAACTTCTTCGATTGTAAAGATATAAAATGGCATAAAGCGAAAAGCTAATAATATCAGGGCCTTCAATCCTATAGCCATACCCCCCAGCGGCAGTGCCGCGCGCATACGGATTAAGTGCTCTGCTTATCGGTAGAAAAGTAAGAATTAAGTAAGTAGCAAATATTACGATATTGACAATAAAAAGAATTTTTAAGACCTTGTTTATTGGCATTCTCCCTAAAATGGTTGCCATTATTATCAGAAACAGTAAGGAAAATAGATGAAATTTAAAATCAATATGAAAATCTGGATTATTATAAATACCATAAATCAGGAATGGTAAATACACTAATATTAGTAGGATTATCCAGTAAGTAAAATAAACTCGTCCCTGATTTTTAAATGTGTAAATTAGGAAAAAGCCATAGGCTAACACATTAAAAATTATAATGAATTTGCTCGAAGAGGCTAGAATAAGTAATAATATTATCACCAATGGCAATAAAAAAGAAATTTTTATTTTAGTATTTAAAATCATTAAATTTAATAATAAAACTCATAAATTTTCTTTGAAATATATACACATACAGTATAGTTAATGTGATTAATACCCCTAACGATATTAAACCTTCAATTAGCGTATTTTCAAATTGAAGTAATCCCGAAAACAAATATACTCCAAAGAACAGAGCTAAAGGTACTAGCACTGCTATTAAATACTCCTTCAGTTTTATTTTAATTGTTTTATTGTAAAAAAACCTCCAAGCAGGAAAGGTTAAAATCAGTTGCAGTATAATAGTAAATATCAGAATTGCTTCAACACTAATAGAACTGCCTATTAAAACTACAATTGGGATCACTATTAACAATGCTAAATTCCAATAAAATTCGATAAATGTTTTTCCACTCACTATAACTGAAATGCCAACAAGTGATCCTAGGGATCTTAAATACATCAAAACTGAGAATAAAATCAAAAATTTAGAAATATTTAAAAATGAACTACCATAAAAGACAGTAATTATTTGCTCATTAAAATAGACAAATATACCGAAGATTAGAGCGTTAATTATGCCGTACAATATATGTAGGTTGTAGAAATCCGTACTTAGTTTTTCCGAATTATTGCTAATTTTTGGGAAGTATGATAGCCCTATTCGCATAATTATTGGATTTAAAAATTGCAAAGGCCTCCTAACGAGTTGTTTTGCTAAACTATAACCTCCGAGTATTTCAGTCCCAAAGACCTTACCAATAATCAAGATATCGAAATCTCTATTAAAGTAATTAATAACTTGACCTCCAGCCTGATAAAGCCCCATTTTTAAAAATTGCTTAGTTTCTTCGAATTTAAAATGAAATTTGATGCCTTCAGATTTTATTCCGTCAATAAAAAATAAGATATTGGAAGTGAAGTTTTGGGATATCACGCCAAAAACAAGAGCATAAACCCCAAATTTTAAAGTGGCCAGTGCAACAGCGACTATCAAACCTGTAAGAGAAGCTATTATTTCAATAATGGACATGAATTTGAATCTCATGTTTTTTTGTGCTACTGTCTTAAATTGTCTTCCTAAGCCTGATAAAATAACACTGCTTGCTGTTAAGGGAAGCAGGAGGTTTAGTTGAGGCTCTTCATAAAAGTATGATATTAAAGGTGTCGCAATACATATTATAGAGAAAACAAGGACGCTAAAAATAATATTAAGCCAGTATAAACTAGCATATTGTTTTTTGGTAATAGATTGTTTATGTAAAATTGCTGACGATAGACCTAAGTCCATAAACAAGTCCATGAATCCTAAGAAGAAGGTTACAATTGCCATTAAACCAAAATCTTCTTGATCTAGAAATCGAGCAAGAACGGATAACTTTAGAATTGCTGAGACAGAAATGAAGACTGTACTAAAGGTAGTCCATTTGAAACCATTTTTTAATGATTTAATCATCTCCTATTAGCACTTTAACTAGATTGTTAGTGTTTTTTATTACCCGATCTTTAGAAAACAAGGGTTTAATAATTTGACGATTTTCATCTACTTGCTGTTTACTTAGTTTAGATATTCCATACCTGGAAAAATCTTCTTGCAATGCGTAGATATTAACGCCATTTCTTTTAAAATATTGATATGCGGGATTTTTTGAAGACATATATATTCTTACCCCCATGACTAGCAGTGCTATAATGTTGCCCATGGCCTGTTGTCTAAAATGATAAAAAATTGCAACAGAAAACTTTTTCAAATAGTTTATATATTCGTCTCTTCCCATGAACTCTTGTATTGCCACTCCCTTATCTCCGAAATTTCTTTTCAGTTCGGAGATTACTTTGCCTTTATAATTTTCATCCTTTCCATAGCTAAGGATCAAATGTAATTCTGAGTCCCCAAAAACATGATTCTGATTGGAAAGAAATTTGATTACATCAAGATGATTGCTCTCAATAGAGTTAGAGTTACCGACTAAAACATTTGATGCATCGTTATTGATAACAGCTTCTTTATCACCTGCTAAATATTGCTCTAGGGAACTAATTTCGCAGTGTAAAAAATCCATATCGCTACCTGTTTTTCTGATAAAGAGCTGGTACTCTTCCAACATGTAGGAAGCGAAATAGGAAGTCTGAGAAAGGATTTTAAAAAGGGATGCGTAAGGATCTTCTTTTCGTTCAATAAACTTATAATATAATTTTCTTAATAGGGGATGCTTTTTAGTAAGCCATTCAAGCTCTATAAAAGGTTTAGTACCCTTCAAATACTTTAAGCTTTCTTCTCCAAGCAATCCAGGCTTTATTTGCGGAAGATTATAAAGATCATATCCCCATTCGAACCAGACAATTTTAAAATCGCCTGCAAGAAATTTAAAAGCCTGAACAAATTCTGGATTGAGTGAATGAAAAATCAGAGCTTTATAATGAATATCAAGAAGAAATTCATCTAGATTGCTCGCTTTGCTCCAATAGAACTTTATGTTTTCTCCTCTAGATTTTGTGTAGTTTATTTTTTCTTCCTCTTCCGTAAATATTATAAATAGGTTATGATTATAAACAGAATTAAAGTTTTCAATTACTTGATCAGAAACCTTTTCATCTTTTAAAAAGTGTAAAATCATATTTAACTTTTTATAACCTGAATAATAGTATCAATTTCAGGATTAGTCAATTCAACATAAAATGGTAATCTCAATAGTCTATCTGAATAATTGTCAGAATTTTCAAGAGTCCGACCATCGTGTTTACTTTTATAAAAAGGACTCTTATGAAGACTTAAGTAGTGGAAGACACTAAGGATGTTTTTAGCTTTAAGTTTATTGATTATCTTATTGCGCTCATCTATAGATTCAAAAACCATATAAAACATATGAGCGTTGTTGGTAGAAAATTTTGGAAGAGAGGGAAGTTTTACATCGTTTTTAGTAGCCCAATCTTTTAATCCATCGTAATATATTTTCCAAATTTCAATTCTTCTATTTTGAATAATTGAAAGCTCTTCTAATTGAGCATAAAGGAATGCTGCTATAATATCAGAGGGTAGAAAAGATGATCCCACATCTACCCAACCATATTTATCTACTTCTCCACGGAAGAATGCTGATCTATTCGTTCCTT
This sequence comes from Bacteroidota bacterium, assembly GCA_003973485.1. Lineage (GTDB taxonomy): Bacteria > Bacteroidota > Bacteroidia > Cytophagales > Cyclobacteriaceae > Marivirga. The sequence goes on from QNXU01000197.1 coordinate 16,729, forward strand.
TTTCCCATATAATTTCTGCGCGTTCTATAAAACGTTCATCATTTATTACCAACATCCCTCCTTCTCCAGATATGATATTCTTTGTTTCATGAAAAGAGAAAGCTGCCAAATGTCCAATTGAGCCAAGTGGCTTTTTTATACCATTCTTATCTATAAAGTAATTATCAATAGCTTGTGCCGCATCTTCTATTACAAATAGATTATGTTTTTTAGCAATATCCATTATAATATCCATATCACAGGCCACACCTGCATAGTGAACCGGGATTATCGCTTTAGTTTTATCATTTATCAATTCTTCTATTTTAGATTCATCGATACCAGGATGATCCTTTCTGGAATCGACAAACTTGATTACAGCTCCTCTCAAAATAAATGCATTTGCAGTAGAGACAAATGTGTAGGATGGCATAATAACCTCATCTCCTGGCTGTATATCAATTAATATACTTGCCATTTCTAAAGCGTCTGTACATGAAGTAGTTAGCAGGCATTTTTGATAATTATATTTATCCTCAAAAAATTCATGACAGAGCTTCGTATATTTTCCATTTCCTGAAATTTTACCCGACCTTACTGCATCATAAATATAATGCGCTTCTTTACCTGTTAAATGGGGCTTGTTAAATGGTATCATAATTTATTCCAGTAATGATAAACGTATTGGATTTTTTCTAATTTAAAATTATTTTTTTTGTAAAGCTTTATGGCTTCTTGATTTATTGCTTGCGTGGATACTACCATATTAGTAAATCCTTGATTTTTAGCATAATTGAAACTCTGTTTTATTAGTTTTGAACCAAGTCCACGACCTTGAAATTTTGAGTTTACAGATATTAGATTAATAGACAGCATTTGGTTATTTATTTTTTTCAGAGTGACGAAAGCTATTATTTCACCATCATTAGCTTTTGAAACAAATATTTTTTCTACGTAATTTTCAAAAACAGAATTATAAATCCACTGATCATAAAATTTTTTAAAATTATCTTTTTCGAATTTTTCATCGAGATTAAACCGAGAATATCTGCCACTCAATAATGCTAATTTTTTAATGTCTTCGAAATCATCTTCTTCAATTGAAAATGATGATACTTCATTTCCATCAGTAGCTATTGAAATTTCATTTAAGTTAATAATAAAATCCATCTTTTTTTCAATAAGCGATGAATTTAGTGCAGGGATTGCACTTTGACAAAAGACATAAATGAGATCAAAATTGCTAGCGCTCAAAAATGGAATTATTTTTTCTGCATTTAGATGCTCATCTAAATTTATTCTACCAATCTTTAAATTAAAAAAATTAGAATCCCAACTAAGCGGTTTTACTTTATCGTTCATCTATAAAATTATATTTAGCAGATAATTTCCATAGCCACTTTTTATTAAGGGTTGTGCAAGCTTTTTTAATTGAGATTTATCAATAAAGCTCATCCTGAAAGCAACCTCTTCAATGCAGCCGATTTTCAATCCTTGCCTTTCTTCTAATACCCTTACAAATTCAGATGCTTGCATTAAGGATGAAAAAGTACCCGTATCCAACCATGCAGTTCCTCTGTTCAACACACTTACTTTCAATTTCCCTTCTTCCAGGTATTTTTTATTGACATCCGTTATTTCTAGTTCACCTCTATGACTTGGCTTAATATTTTTAGCAATATCAATTACTCGATTATCATAAAAATATATGCCAGGCACTGCAAAAGATGATTTTGGATTTTCTGGCTTTTCCTCTATGGACATAGCTTTACCTTCCTCATTGAATTCTACTACACCATATCGCTCAGGATCATGTACATGATAAGCATATACAATTCCTCCTTCTGGCTTATTATTAGATTGCAATAAAGTGGACATTCCAGAACCATAGAAGATATTATCCCCTAAAATCAAAGCCACATCATCGTTCCCAATAAAATCTTCTCCTATAATAAATGCCTGTGCTAAACCTTCTGGTTTTTCCTGCACTGCATATTCAAAATTACAGCCAAGCTGTGAGCCATCTCCCAATAATTGTTTGAAAAGCCCAGTGTGCTCTGGAGTTGAGATAATTAATATATCTTTAATTCCAGCTAGCATTAATGTTGAAAGTGGATAATAAATCATGGGTTTATCATAAACCGGCATGAGTTGTTTGCTCAATGCGATGGTCAATGGGTGTAATCTTGTTCCCGATCCACCAGCTAATATTATTCCTTTCATAATTAAGATTTTTACAAGCTAGAAGCTAGAGTCTAGACTGGTTCGGTGTTTATAAAATTCTAATTCTTCAGCCTTGATTCCAGTGTCTAGAATCTAATTTCACTTTTCGTACATTTCATCATAATACTGTTGATAAGCACCCGTGGAGACATTTTTTAACCATTCTTCATTCTCAAGGTACCAATCAATAGTTCTAGAAATTCCTTTCTCAAACCGGAGGCTCGGCTTCCAGCCCAACTCTTTCATAATCTTGTTGGCGTCAATGGCATACCGTAAATCATGGCCAGCCCGATCCTTTACATAGGTAATCAGTTTTTCGGATGTACCTGCTTCCCTGCCCAGCTTTTCATCCATGGTCTTGCAAATGACTTTGATCAAATCTATGTTTTTCCATTCATTAAATCCCCCGATATTGTAGGTCTCTTTGTTCTTCCCTTTATGATAGACCAAATCAATCGCCCTTGCATGGTCGATCACATAAAGCCAATCCCTGATGTTCTCACCTTTTCCATAGACCGGCAATGCTTTGTTATTTTGGATATTATTGATAAAAAGTGGAATTAACTTTTCTGGGAACTGGTTAGGCCCGTAATTATTAGAGCAATTGCTAATTACTATGGGCAATCCATAAGTATTGGCGTAGGCTCTTACAAAGTGATCAGAACCCGCTTTGGAAGCCGAATATGGAGACTGTGGATCATAAGAAGTCTCTTCAGTAAAAAATCCACCGTCATCAACAGAGCCATACACCTCATCAGTGGAAACATGGTAAAAACGTTTGCCTTCAAAATTGTCTTTCCAGTTTTCTTTGGCAGCATTCAACAAAATTACTGTGCCAAATATATTGGTCTTCAAAAATTCAAGTGGGTTGCTAATTGATCTGTCAACATGAGATTCCGCAGCTAAATGGATCACTCCATCGAAATCATATCTTTCAAATAAATCAAAGATGAATGCTTCATCAGTAATATCCCCTTTTTCAAAAAAATAATTAGGCTTATCTTCAATATCCTTAAGGTTTTCCAGATTTCCC
>QNXU01000051.1 GCA_003973485.1 Bacteroidota bacterium
AAAAATAAATTACCACCAACCCTTAAATCAACAGATTGAAAATTAATGTTAGGTTCAGTATAACTCTGTGTACTATCAGTTCCGTTGTGTCGGAAAGCAAATTCATTCGCAACATCTATGATGATGGAATCCCCATTATTTATAGCTGAAAACTGCAATTGATCTCCTGCAGCTTCATCACTAATATCAAATATTAAATCAGTTCCAACTCTAAGAGCTGAAGAACTAGTACCATCAGATGAAATAAATATCCCTACTGAATCTGTAGGAATTGCTGAGGAAGTGGTTACTAAAACACTATTTTCTACAAACAATTCTCCATTATTCATCCAGATACCAGCATTTGCTGTTGAATCTCCATCTCCTCTGATTGTAACCTGATTTATATTGAAATTTTCACCAGCATTTATAGTTACTTTATGCTGAATATTAACTGCTGAATCTGCAGGTGGCACAACTGATCCTTCCCAAATATTAGGGTCAGACCAATTTCCATCAGCAATTGAATTAATAGTTAATGCTGCTGATTTAACTTGAATAACTGTAGTATCACTATTTGTAAAACCTTCTTTGGAAGACCATGTCTGAATATAATAAGTAGTAGCAGGATTTAAACCTGGTATTCCTAATTGACCATCCATTGAAGAAACAACAGCAGGATTAAATGATGGTAAAAAAGTAGCAAAACTATCTGCCGATACTCTTACATTATAATCAAAAATTAAAGATTCTGAGAAATAATCAAAATTTACTGATAATGAATCAGAGAAAGATTCAACACTTATTTGTGGTTTCGGTAAGGCTCCGGGATCGCTTAATATAACTCCAATTTCACCAGAATCATCACCATTTCTATCCCAAAATCTTATGTAAACTTCTTCTCCAGCATTGAGATTGGACAAGGTATCCGACTGGTGATTTTCGAATTTATCGCTACAATATACTTCTGTCAAACTTCCACATGCACCAGAGTAAACTGAGAACCTTGTTTCTAAGGCTTGATCACTAGCAGTAAACACATCATAAAGTTCCCCAAAAGTTTGTATTGCTAAATTTCTACTGCTCGGAACCTGTGCTTTCAACCAAACATCTGCTGTGCTAGCTGTAAAAATTGAATCTTGTCCACAAGGAGCTGCTAAACCGGAATTGCTGCCATTAAATAAAGAGATCCATTGAATATCATTAGGACCATAACTTTGATTAGTCTGTATGATATTAGTATTAATCGCTGTAGAACAATCTTGATTTACAGCAGTGTTCATATTGGCAAAAGTTTTAGCACTGACTTGGAAAGAACCATTACTTGGAAAGCTTGGCAAGTAAATGTTCAATCTGTAAGTACCTGCAACTAAATTATCGAAAGCAAATACTCTGGAAGCTCCTTCCGTAATCACTCTTTTGTAGGTGGTCTCAGGCCCATCTAAACATGTTTCCTGTTTTACTAACTCTATAAAACTCGTTTCAAATTCATTATAGCCTTCTAATTCTATTGCAATATTCTGTTGGCTTGCTAAAGTGAAATTATAAGTTAATGGACCTGCAAATGATTCATATACTGTAGAATCAGCAGAGGTAAGACTAAAAAAAGGTGTTTGCGAAGGAGTAGGAGAATAAAGTCTACTACTAACTGGGGCACCATTTACAGTTAAATTAAATCCATTTGCACATGATGTGTTTATCGGGTCTACTGAATAGTTAATACTCAAATCAGCTTGAATTCCATCAGTACCTGATGACAAATTATTTGAAACAACTACAAAATATGTAGAGCCTTCAGTTAATGTTTCAACTATTTGTAGAGTATCATTGACAAAACCTGTAGAATCAAATGAAATCCGTGTAGGGTTTGAATCATTGCAGTTATCAAACAATTGTAAAGATCCTTGATCCAAACTTGCGAAGTTGGTAAGTAAAATAGAATAATTATCCGTTACTGAAGGTGTAAATTGAAAAATTGCTTCCTTACCAGAATCAAATAAAGGATCAAGAACATAAGAATTGGAATATAAGGCTGTGTTAACTGAAAAGGTCTCATTTACATTGATAGGGGCAGGCATAGTACAGTCTTCGCCTGGTCTTTCTCCAACAGTAAAAGCATAGGCTTCTTCCAGTTGGGATTGTCCTTGACCTGCCTCACCATTATCAGGCATTCCTGATTTCAAAACAAAACCATCTGCATAATAAATATTATACTCATTACCTCCCCATCCGTCACCATAACCATCATAAGCTTCAAATCTGTAGGTCGAATTATCGGAAAGGCAAAGGGTATCACGTATTACATTGGAAGTTAAAAAACCTGCTTGTTTTGAAAATACCTCATTTTCAGTACTCTCATCAATTAGCCTCCAAGAAATCTCCTCTGGGAAGTTTCCTAATGAGTCAATTTCAAAAATTATCTGCGTTTCTCCTGCCCCACACTGTCCCCATAATTGAAACTGAACTAAACCAGTTAGAATTATTATTGATAAAAATCGCTTCATTTTTTTCTTAGTTAAATCTATGTACTCAAATCAATTAGTGCCAAATAATTGATTTATCAACAATCTATGCAAATTTAAAATTAATATAATATAAATCCTAATTAATATTTTTTTATTACTATTTTTTTGTGTTAACTTTATATTCTTAATAATGTCTATTTTATCATGAAAAACATTTTACTGATAGTACTCCTCCTGCAAATTACTTCTATAATTAGCTTAAAAGCACAAGAAAGTGATTTAGAATTCTACAATAAAATTGAAACTGCCTTCAATTCTGAAGAATACAAATATATTTTATCACAACAAGATAAAATAATTCAAAGAAGTAATACTGATAAGGATTCTCTTTCAGCAGAATTACTATATTTTTTAGGAGATGCTTATTTAGCTTTTGACAGCCTAAGCTTGGCTCTAGATATTATGGACAAAGAATTGATTATAAGGAAAGAATTACCTTATTCCGATCCTCTACTCCTTGCCGACATTCATTTCAATTTAGCATATTACCAACAGCTAAACAGCGAATTTACAGCTGCACTTAATAATTTTTCCATTGCTGCTTCTATGTACAAACAACATATTGGAACCCAAAGTCCTGGATATGTTGAAAGTAAAATTGAAGAAGCTAAATTATTCGGTCGCTTGGGAGAGCATAAGAAATCTATTCATGTCTTAGAAGAATTATTACAATATGATTTTGTAAAGGAGCAATATCAACATGCAGTCAATAAGGAGTTAGGTTTGGCATATTTTGATATGGGCTATTATTCCAAATCTGAGGAGATACTTAGCAAAAATTTAAAACTAATTGAGAATATATTTGGAAAAGAAAGCATCCAATACGCAGAAGGATTGGTTACTTTAGCCATACCCTACTATTATCGTTCTCAATATTCTGAAGCAGAAATACTTTACACACAAGCTTTAGATATTATTTCTAAAATGTCCGACAATCAATTGTTGAAAACCAAAACAAAAAATAATTTAGCACTACTTTATTGGAAAATAGGCCTATATGACGAATCTATCAACTTATTTAGACAGATTATCACGGATAAAGAAACATTGGATAATGCAATAGCCTACAATAATTATGCACAAAATCTTGCAGCTACTGGCCAACAAGATTCAGCTTTATATTACCTCAGCAACTCTTTGAAAATAATTGAGAATGAATTAGGTAAAAAAAGTGAACTATACGTTCGCCATTTGAAAGAGAAAGCACAAATGCTAAATCATGTTAATGACTTAACAGGCTATAAAAACTTAATGGAAGAGAGCTTTGATGCTTCCAAGTCGATTTTAGAAAAAAGCAACCCAGAATATTCCAAGTATGAACTTAATTGGGGGATTGCAAATTTCAGGGTGAACAATCTTAAAAAAGCAGAAAAGCATATTAAAGAGGCTCATGAATTGAGATCAAAATATTTAAGTAAAAACCACCCTCTTTATGCGGAAAGCAGCAAAGAATTAGCTGAGCTTACTTGGTTCCAAAACAATCCAAAAAAAGCTAAAAGCTATTTCAAGGAAACATTTGATAATTATTTCGCTCAAATTGAAGCATACTTCCCCGCTCTTAGTGAACAACAAAAAGCGAATTTTTATACCAATACTTTAAGATCAACCTTTGAGGAATATAATTCATTTGCTATTTCCTATAAAGACAAAGACCCTGAGTTATTAGGTGACATGTATAACTATCAGTTGGCTACTAAAGGACTAATTATGTATGCCACTGCTAAAGCACGGAAAAACATATTCAATAGTGATAATGAAGAACTGAAAAACAAATATCAAAATTGGATCAATACAAAAGAACTCATAGCGCAATTATACTCTATGTCGGAAGAGGAGCTTGCTCAGCAAAATATGCAGTTGGATTCCTTGATTTCTACCTCAAAGGAATTAGAAAAAGAATTAAGTAGAGCATCATCTGATTTTGAGGATGCTTTTGTAGCCAAGGATTATACTTGGAAGGATGTTCAAAATGAATTGAAAGAAAATGAAGCAGCTATTGAAATGATAAGGTTTAGAAAATTCAAACCAGATAGCAGCGGAATTTTCGAAGATCAAATAAATTATGCAGCATTATTAATTGATAAGAATTCAAAACAGCCACAGCTTATCCTATTTGAGAATGGAAAAGAATTAGAAAACAAATATATCAAGAACTACAGAAACTCTATTAAATATAAAGTTGAAGATAAATATAGTTATGATTTCTATTGGAAACCTATTGCAGAAAAAACTAATCAATATAACAAGATATATCTATCCCCAGATGGAATTTATAATCAAATTAGCATAAATGCTTTATATAATTCTAATACTGACAAATATGTTTTGGAAGAACAAAACATTCAATTGGTAACTAATACCAAAGATCTAATTGCTTTCAATAAAAGTAAAGATTCAAATTTGGCTTCTGCTCCTACTCTTTTCGGATTCCCTAATTATAATAAGGGAATAATGGAAAGTGAAGAGCAAGATGAAGGTATTGCCGAAAAAATTGTTGAAAATGCAAGCCTCAATAGAGGATTAAGAGGTAATTTACAACGCTATATCAGAGGTAATTCTTTAGTTACTTCTTTACCTGGCACAAAAGAAGAAGTAGATAAAATCAATGAGCTTTATAGTGAAAATGCTTCCATTAAACCAAAAACATATCTTGAAAATCAAGCAGATGAACCACAATTAAAAAGCGTAAACAACCCTCAAGTATTGCATATTGCTACGCACGGGTTCTTCCTTGAAGATAACGAATCAGGTGATAATGAAACTGAAGAAGATAAATACAGTCAAAATCCACTGCTTAAGTCTGGATTAATCATGGCAGGAGCAAACTCCTTTATTTCTTCCGGACTTAATGAAACTAACCAACAAGATGGAATTTTTACAGCTTATGAAGCCATGAATCTTAATTTAAATGACACAGAATTGGTTGTACTTTCTGCTTGTGAAACTGGATTGGGAGAATTGAAAAATGGTGAAGGTGTTTATGGTTTAAGGAGAGCATTTCAGGTTGCAGGTGCAGAAGCTATCATTATGAGTTTATGGTCTGTTGATGATGAAGCAACTCAAGAGCTAATGACCTCTTTCTACCAAAACTGGATTAGTGGTAAAGATAAATTAACCGCTTTTAATGATGCTCAAAAAACCATAAAAGAGAAATATGAATCGCCATTTTATTGGGGAGCATTTGTAATGGTAGGAGAATAAACATTATTGATAAAATCATTTTTAAAAAAGGCTTCGGTATTGATCGAAGCCTTTTTAATTTTGTAACATGCCAAAACAGAAAAAGTGGATTATAGCACCAGAACCTGAACAAAATAAAATTGATGAATTATGTCAATCCATCAACATCAATCCTGTCCTGTCAAAAATTCTAGTAACCCGAGGCATCACAAATTTCCAAGAAGCAAAAACTTTCTTTAGACCTTCAATTGAAGATTGTCATAATCCATTTTTGATGCAGGATATGGATATAGCCGTTAATAGGCTAATCGATGCCATTGATAATAAAGAAGCCATTTTAGTTTATGGAGATTATGATGTAGATGGCTCTACCTCAGTAGCTATGATGTACAGCTTCTTAAAAAGCTATTGTAAAAATCTTTACTACTATATTCCAGATAGGTATTTGGAAGGGTACGGAATCTCAAATAAGGGCATTGATTATGCAAAAGAGAAGAATTGCAGCCTAATTATTTCTTTGGATTGTGGCATTAAAGCCATAGATAAAGTTGATTACGCAAATTCTAAAAATATTGACTTCATAATATGTGATCATCACAATCCGGGTGCAACCCTACCTAAAGCCATAGCTGTTCTGGATCCTAAAAGAACTGATTGCCCCTACCCTTTTAAGGAATTATCCGGATGTGGAGTCGGTTTTAAACTCATACAAGCATTTTGTATTCAAAAAGAAATTCCCGAACACCATGCTTTTGAATTGCTTGATTTGGTTGCTATAAGTATAGCCGCAGATATTGTAGCAGTAACAGGAGAAAATAGAATACTTGCGTTTTATGGATTAGAGAAAATAAACTTTAATCCGAGGCCTGGTATAAAAGCCTTAATTCAAGCATCTGGGCTTAAAGATAAAATCACTATATCCAATTTAGTTTTTCAACTTGGGCCAAGGATAAATGCTGCTGGCAGAATTGATCACGCCCATCTAGCAGTAAAATTACTGACTGCAATTCATGAAGATGAAGCATTAATCATTGCAGAAAATGTTTCAAGCAAAAACACCACTAGAAAAGATTTCGATCAGAATATCACAAATGAAGCCTTAAGTACTATTGAAGATAATCAAGAGCTAATTTCCGCTAAAAGCACTGTATTATTCAATAAGAACTGGCATAAAGGTGTAATTGGAATTGTTGCTTCCAGATGTATTGAACATCATTATCGCCCTACCATTATCATGACGGAATCCAACGGAAAAGCAACAGGTTCTGCGCGATCTGTAGATGGTTTTGATCTTTATTCAGCCATTGAGTCGTGCAAAGAATATTTGGATCAGTTCGGAGGGCATAAGCATGCCGCAGGATTGACACTCTCTATAGACCAAATTCCAAGCTTTACTGCTGCTTTTGAGGCTGTAGTTCAAAAAAACATAACAGAAGACCAGTTAATTCCAAAAATCAAAATTGACAGCTACATTGAGATAGATCAAATTACGGATAAATTTTATTCCATACTGAGTCAAATGGATCCTTTTGGACCTGGAAATATGCAACCAGTTTTTGCTGCTAAAAATTTATCCATTTTAGGTGAACCCTTAATTCTTAAAGAAAAGCATCTAAAACTTACCGTTAAGAATAAAAGTGGGAAAAATAAAATTACAGCTATCGGATTTGGAATGGCAGAATATAAAGACCTTATTATGAATTCAAATGCATTTGAATTAGCACTTACTATTCAAGAAAATCACTTTAATGGTGTGAAATCTTTACAGCTTTATCTAAAAGATATCCGCATTGAGTAATTATTTTCGTTAATTTGCCTTTTAGGTATGTTTGTTGCTTTTAAGCTTCAAAACAAAAAAATAAAAATGATATTAAGAGCTGAAAATCTTGTTAAGAAATATTCAAAAAGGACGGTAGTTGATCATATTTCTGTAAGTGTGGAACAAGGAGAAATTGTTGGGCTTTTAGGGCCAAATGGTGCTGGAAAAACTACTTCTTTTTATATGATAGTAGGACTGGTAAAGCCAAACTCCGGAGAAATATTTTTAGATGAACAAAATATCACAGGCTTACCAATGTATAAAAGAGCCAAAAAGGGAGTAGGTTATTTAGCACAAGAAGCTTCTGTTTTTAGATCGCTTACCGTTGAAGAGAACTTGATGGCCGTATTGGAAATGCGGAAAATAAGTAAGGCTGCCAAAAAAGAAAAAATGGAAAGCCTTTTAGAAGAGTTTAGCCTTGGCCATGTTCGCAAAAACAAAGGTATGGTGCTTTCCGGTGGAGAAAGAAGAAGAACTGAAATTGCCAGAGCATTAGCAATGGATCCAGCTTTTATTTTGTTGGACGAACCTTTTGCTGGGGTAGATCCTATTGCAGTGGAAGAAATTCAAACTATAGTAGGAAGGTTAAAAGAAAAAAATATAGGAATTCTAATTACTGATCATAATGTAAATGAAACCTTATCCATTACTGATAGGGCCTATCTTATGTTTGAAGGGAAGCTCTTGAAGGCAGGTACTGCTGAAGAATTAGCCAATGATGAACAAGTACGTAGAGTATATTTAGGTAAGCATTTCGAATTAAAACGAAAACTTTAAGCTATGGAATTCCTCCACTCTATAATGACTTGGGTAATGAAGAAAAGGATTCATGAAGTGGAACTCTTCATGAAATACCCAAATGATATGCAAAGTGAAGTACTTCAAAAACTGATTTATAGAGCAAGGAATACCAAATTTGGTAAGGAATACCAATTTGAAGATTTAAAGAATTTTGAACAATTTCAGGAAAGAGTACCATTACATACTTATGAAGAATTATTTCCTTATATAGACCAACTCTTAAAAGGAGATCAAAACATATTGTGGCCAACTGAAATTAGGTGGTTTTCCAAATCATCGGGCACAACTAACGATAGAAGTAAATTCATTCCTGTTTCAGATGAAGCGCTAGAAGATTGTCACTTTAAAGGTGGAAAGGATTTATTATCAATCTATCTTAACAACAACCCCGAATCCAGACTTTTTACTGGAAAAAATTTAAGCATAGGTGGCAGCCAGCAAGTCAATCAATTTGACAATAATTCCAATTCATTTTATGGGGATGTCTCAGCCGTTATCATGAAAAACCTCCCATTTTGGGTACAAATCATTAGAACACCAAGCTTGGAAATAGCCTTGATGGACGAATGGGAAGGGAAAATTGAAGCCATGGCTAATGCTACCATGAAGGAAGACGTTACCAGTTTAACTGGTGTACCCACATGGACTGTGGTTTTACTTCAAAGAATATTAGAACTCACTGGAAAAGATGATATTTCAGAGGTTTGGCCTAATTTGGAATTATTTATTCATGGAGCCGTTTCATTTGTTCCCTATCAGCCTCTTTTCAAGGATTTAATCAAATCTCCTAGAATGAGTTACCTAGAAACCTATAATGCTTCTGAAGGTTTTTTTGGAATTCAAGACCGAATGGATTCGGATGAAATGCTGTTGATGTTGGATTATGGTATCTTCTATGAGTTTATTCCATTGGAAAATGCAGATGAAAAACAACCCAAAACCATTCGGCTTGATGATGTAGAGCTCAATAAGATTTACGAAATCGTAATTAGCACCAATGCTGGCTTGTGGAGATATAGAATTGGAGACACCGTTCGTTTTACCTCTTTAGACCCTTATAGAATTAAGATTAGTGGTAGAACCAAGCATTTTATAAATGCCTTTGGCGAAGAATTGATGATAGAAAATGCTGAAAAAGCTATAGCCACAGCCTGCAATAAAACGGGCGTGATCATTGATAATTTTACTGCTGCACCAAAATACTTAGAACAAGGCAAAAGCGGGGCGCATGAATGGGTGATAGAATTTTCAAAAGCGCCTGACAATCTTGAAGAATTTGCTCATACATTAGATGATGAGATAAGAAAAATAAATTCTGATTACGATGCTAAAAGATATAAAGACATTGCTTTGCATTGCCTCGTAATTCACAAAGTTCCTCAAGGCACATTCTATGAGTGGATGCGAAAAAGAGGTAAATTAGGTGGACAAAATAAAGTGCCACGCTTATCTAATAACAGAAAGTATTTAGATGATTTATTGGAAATGGTCTTAGAAAAATAAAAAGCACAGCTGCCAATGACAACTGTGCTTAACCTAAAATCTATTTTCTATAATCTTTAAAACTGAAAACCAATAAAGAATTGTAATACTGAATTCTTTCCATTGTCTAATCCATTTCCATTAGGAGCTACATCAACTAATCCGTAATTATAGCGAACACCAGCTGTTCCGCCTGTAAAGTCAAAACCTACACCTGCCGCTACACCGTAATCAAATGTATTAAAATCATCTCTATCATACTCTTCAACATTATTAACTGTTCCATCTCCATTCACATCCTTTACTTTTACGGCAATTAAAGAAGCAACATAAGGACCAGCACTTAAATACAAGCTTTCTCCTACATGAATATTTGCTAAAACTGGTATCTCTACATAGGATAGATTATAACGGTACTTTCCACTTCCGCTAAAAAAACCATCATAATTAATTTGAGATCCTTTTAAACTGTAATTAATCTCTGGTTGAATACTGATTTGATCTGATATACCTTTTCGAAAATAAACCCCAACTGCAAATCCTGGTTTTGTATTTTCATCATCCACTGATTCCACATATAAATTAGATAGGTTCAAGGAAGCTCGAATTCCGCTTTGATCAGATTGAGCTTTCATAACAAATGAACTTAAAATTAATACTGGTAATACAAAAATAACTTTATTCATCTTTAAAAAAGTTTGGTTATGCTTCCATTAAGCGTAATTCATCGATAATGGTTGCAAAAGATTTTATTTGCAACTTTATAAACATCCCCCTAAAAACTTTCCTAAAAAATGAAACTAGCTGATAATCAAACAAAAAAAGCTAACAGTCACCTTTGCTTTTAGATTAATTATTTATGAAGCCCACTTAATAGTACAACCTATTGCCTTGGTCTTTTTTTCAGGCACTTCACTTCCCTTTAAAAGTGCATCAACTGCATCTTCAACATACTTTTTATCAGCATTCTCTGCTGATTTTGTGTTATTATCTATAGCTCCAATATATATCACAGTTTTATCAGCATCTAAAACGTATACGTGCGGTGTATTTGTAGCTCCATAAGCCTTAGTGATTTCCTGAGTTTCATCATAAACATAAGGAAACGGAAATCCTTTTTCTTTTGCTCTCACAATCATTTTCTCGTAAGAATCATCAGGAGATTTCTCATCATCATTAGGATTGATAGCAATTACTGGCACTCCCTTATCAACATATTTTTGATGTAGTGCAATAATTCTATCTTCATAAGCAACTGAATAGGGACAGGTATTACAAGTAAAAATAATCATAAAACCTTTCGCATCTTCATAAGAGTTCATGGAAATCATTTTTCCATTTACATTTTTAAGGGAAAAATCTGTTGCTTTGTCCCCAACTTCATATCCACCTTTCTTAAAACTAAAAGCCAATATGGCCATCAGCACCAACGATAATGAAATTACTTTTTTCATAGTAGTATTATTTTAGTTTTTCTTTTATCAATTCTTCCAATTCCCCTTCATGGAATTCCTTTTCATAAAAGTACTTTTTACCATCCTTCATAATCAAAGTTGCAGGTATCGCTCCAGACCAATCGGGTGATACTTTATCAATCCATGAATTATAATCCACATCATCTATTAAATAAAGTCCTGATGGATTAAGCATTTTCTTTTGCGCAAACTTTTCAGCCTTGGTAGCATTTTCTGAAAAATCAATGCTCATATAAATAAATTCTACATCAGGAAATTGACTTTGTGCGTCCACGAAATAAGGAAGTTCTTTAATGCAAGGCTTACACCAAGTTGCCCAAAAATTAATTACTTTAATTTTATCGCCTTCTGACTGGGTCATAATCTTTTCCAATTCAGGCACATTAATAATTTTCAAGTCTCCACTTTGAGCCGAAACTTCATTTAAAATGAAAATTGATAACAATAGAGAAAAACAAAAGAATATTTTTTTCATAACAAGTTAGTAACCTTGAATAGTCCAAATTGTTGATTTATAAAATCTCTAAAATTTCTTCTTTAGGAATTTTCATCAGATTAATTCTTTCCTTTGAACCCGCTATAGTGATTTTCGAGAGAATTGCCATTCCTTCATCTCTAGTTGAAATAATTTTCACTACTTCTAACGGATCAATTCCACCTAAATATTTAATAGCAACTTGTTGTCCTGTTTGAGCATTGTAAAAATTAAGCTTTATTCTTCCATCTAAGGTAGAATATGCATTTACCATGTAATTAACAGTACCAATTGAAATGGTAGAGCTTGTTGCATTTTGAATATTCAATCTATCTTGTAAGATTTCACCTCCTAAAACTTGAAGATTAATAGAATCATTTGCAATTGGTTGGTAATTATTAACGAAATAAGCTTGATTTCTGAAGGTATAATTCAAAGTCAACAAACCATTTTCCTGTGGAGTTACAGAGTTTATCATATCCCTCTGAGAAGTCCTTATTTTACCTGTTTCAATTCCTTGATTGTCTGTATATGTCAAATTCAGCCCTTCATTTCTAAGAGAATTAAAATAAATTACAGAACCAGCATTAAAAGATCCCACAAAAAAATCCGTCCTATTAATATTTTGAAAGTTTTCTAATTTTTGATCCGCATTTTTGATATCTTCAAATTTCCTAGCCCATTCCATAGCAAATCCATCTAAAATTTTACTTAATACTGTTCCTGTGGTATCATTATAGGTTAAAAGTAAGTATGATTCAGGTGTAAAACTATTGAACGCTAATGGGTTTCTGTACGAAGTGTATGTTCTAACTGCCTCAATCGACTGCTCTAAGTCCTTAATTTCAAATAGAGTAGCGCTATAATCTGGTAAACTACTTCCAATAAAATAATAATTATCTCCCTTTTTAATCAAATTAGGAATAGCTTTAAGGTATTGGGGTTCCAATTGTCTGCTCCATTGAAAATCCCCCCTATTATTAATTTTCAATATGAAAATTGCCTCATTAGCTAAAGCAGACAACACCATAAAACCCCCATCGGAAGTTTCAATAGCATCTAAGGGTTGAAAATTCAGTCCTTCTGATGGATTGTCAAAAATACTGTTAAACTTTTCAGTGGCCTGGAATTCAATTAAATCTTCTCCGCAAGAAGAAAACAAGACAATTGCCGATAGTATTATTAATAAACTTTTCATATTTCAACCGGCATAAATTCTTTCTTACTCAAATATTTTAAGGGGAATATAATACCTATCAATCCTTCAACTGATTGAAAACTAAAATCATCCATAATATCATAGGCTTCATTTTGAAGGTTCTCATTCAAATACCTTGCATTTTCACTATTAGCATTACTCAATCCTTGTCGGAAATTCGCTTCTGCAGTTATGTAAAATGTTCCTACTCTAAACCTTGCACCTCCTCCAATGAAAGCACCCACTGTGAAAGGAGACATTATGGATTTAATGTCTGAATTTTTTTCATACTCCTGACTCTCAATTCCATTTTGAGTTGTGAATTTAGAGTACTCCTTATTAGCATTTATTAACATTGAAAAATTCAACCCAAGTTGCGCAAAGGGAATAATTGCTGGTACAGTTGGCTTTCTACTAGATTTATCCCAAAATCTACTATTAACTTTTCGGAACATAAATCTAAAAAAAACCGGAATATCCAAATAATTTATATTATGATTATGAATGAAACTCACACTTCTACTAGAACCAGGTTGGTCTTGAATATATTGGAATCTTATTTGATTGATTGATGCATTTGCACCTATCACTAATCTTTGTTCAAATTGATAAAGAAAAGTAACCCCGTATATAACCCCTATATTTTCTAACTCTTGATATTTCTTATCATACAAACCTTCATCCAAATCATTGGTCGGTTTAATTAATGAATATCGATTTATTACATTAACGGTATTATAATTTGCCCCAGCTCTCAATCCAATATAGATTTGAGAATTCTTAAAAGGGTCTTTGTTCAGTTTATCCCAAACAGATTGAGCCTGACAAATTACCGTTGACAGCAATAATAGTATACTGCAAAAATATCTTAACATCATTTTATTTTCATACACCGCATTAAATATCTCACTTTTTCTACTTCCATCAAAATAAATGAAGTGTTCGTTCACACTATCTTTTTACTAACTTTGCAATCTGAAAGAAATTATGCAAGAAGATATATCACAAAAGGAGCCAGAAGATGATGGGTTGTTTGAACACCATCAAATTAAAGTAGATCCAAAACAGGATTTATTAAGGATAGATAAATTCTTAATGGATCGACTTCCAAATGTTACTAGAAACAAAGTGCAAAAAGCCATTAAGGATGGTTTTGTACAGGTCAATGGAGAAACCATTAAACCAAATTATAAAGTACATCCTAATGATGCTATCCGAATTGCATTACCTGAACCGCCCAGGGACAGTGAAGTAAAACCAGAAAACATTCCATTAGAAATTGTATATGAGGATTCTGAATTATTAATCGTGAATAAAGAAGCGGGAATGGTCGTGCATCCCGCCCATCAGAATTGGGAAGGAACTTTGGTTAATGCTTTGGCATATCATTTTCAACAATTACCTGAAATGGAAGGAAATGAGGGGAGACCTGGACTAGTTCACAGAATAGATAAAGATACATCGGGTTTATTGGTGATAGCAAAAACCGAAAAATCGATGACAGCGCTTGCCAAACAATTTTTTGACCACAGCATTGAAAGGACTTATTATGCTTTAGTTTGGGGTGAAATGGAAGATGATGAAGGCACAATTGATGTAAATTTAGGCAGAAGTTTTAAGGATAGAAGAATTACGGATGCTTTTCCTGAAGGTGATTTCGGCAGAACAGCCATTACACATTACAAAGTGTTAGAAAGATTAAGGTATGTTACGCTTATTCAATGTAATTTGGAAACAGGAAGAACTCATCAAATTCGAGCTCACATGAAATATATTGGCCATCCGTTATTCAATGATGCTACTTATGGGGGAGATAGAATTTTAAAAGGAACGCAATTCTCAAAATACAAATCCTTCGTAGACAATTGTTTTAAAATTATCCCAAGGCAAGCTTTGCATGCCAAATCCTTGGGTTTTATTCATCCTAACAGCAATAAGCCCGTTCATTTCGAATCGGAATTACCTCAAGATTTTGAAGAAGTATTAGAAAAATGGAGGCATTACATCCAATTCCATTAATCTTCCGTATCTAAATATTAAACCAAACATTTTTAATTTATGAAGATTACATTTTTTGTATTTATTACTACATTTTTACTTTTTATAAGTTGCAATATTCAGGAAACAATAGATGAAATCGCTACTTTTAATATCAGGAACTCTATTGATTTCACTGTACCTTCTGCTTCAGGAATAAATCTGCCGTTAGATGTTGGAACTCCTGATGTGAATACTTCTTCACAGCAAAGTTTTGAAAACAATAATACACGTGCTGACTTGGTTGAAAATGTAAATTTAACTGAACTCACGCTCACTATTACAAATCCTGGAGATAGAACTTTTAGCTTTTTAAAAAGCTTAAAGATTTACATTTCTAATGATACAGAAGGATCAACTTTAATTGCTGAAATTCAAGATATACCTGAAAGTGTTGGGAGTGAATTAAACTTAGAAACAACAGGAGCCAACTTAGATGGATATATCAAAGAAGATTCTTACAGTCTGGAATTTGAAGCTGTAACAGACGAAACAACTAATTCTGAAACTGATATTACAGCCGATATGGTATTTGAAGTAAGGGCGAAAACATTATAATTCGCTCTCAGCCAGCCCTTCAATTTTCAATTTATTTTTAACAGGATTGGCATACATGGCCAAAAGAGGATCTTTTAACTCGTTAAAATTAGCAGAGAAATTTTGAGCTTGTTTTCGAAGATAGGCTTCAAATTTTTCTGCTTCTTCTTTAGTGTAATGATCTGAAAAACGCTCTTCATACAACCAATCGTAAGCAATAAAATTATTAGGCCAAAGTTTATAGCTTTTATGCACTCTCTCATCAATCAAATCAGCTAATGCTTGCATTTGATCATTCTTATTCTTGATTTCTCGAATTTCTTGCAATTTTTCATCCACAATCTTACCAATGGAAATATGAACCCTTCCTTTCACTCCTGTTATGCCCGCAATCATACTTTGCAAATCATCCTCAGGTGTTTTTTCAATGGGTTTACCAGCCAATTTAGAAGCTACTTCGCGTGCTTTTAAAACATCGCATGGATCATACTCATAAGAGATTGCCATAGGAGCGATTCTTAAAGGAGCATAGTTTTCATAAAAATCTTTACCGCCACTTAAACCAATCATTTTTAATAAACCTTGTTGGGTTTGGTCATCTCCATCTTTGGTTCTGCCTTCTCGCTGAGCAATCCAAATTGAAGTCTTTTTCTCCAATATTGTATGGCGTATGTAAGATGAAAGTGATTGGGAATAAGAATACATTTCCCTTGGCGGTATATTTCTATTAACTATGAAGTTTTTATTAAGCTTTGCCAAATCTGTTACCCATTGGTTAACCAACAAATTATTTCCAATTGCCACCTCTGTAGTATCCACTCCTAATTCAAACAACAACACATTTAAAATGGTAGAATCCAATACTATATCTCTGTGATTAGAAATAAAAAGATAAGATTTTTCTGGATTTATTTTATCAAATCCTTCATGTGAAATTCCATCCGAGCTATTATCAAGAACTCTCCTAGCAGTAGGATACATCATCACTTTCTGGAAATCTTTCACAGTTTTCACATCAGCCAAAGCCTCTTTCAGTTGGTCGATGGATTTCTCAGGGAAAACTCTTTTGGTAACTTGATCAAAAAATGGATGCTGAATCAAGCGCTGAACAGCTTCATTCACTTCTGAATCTTTATAAGGTCTAATCGAATCAAATGCTTCCAAATACTCCATAGATAAAAAATAGAAACACGAAATAAGCGAAATTTATGATAAAAACCGTGACAAATTGAGAAAATTGCCTTTTTAAGCTTGATGGAAATTTATTAATAAACTTCACAAACTATTAACAAACACTTAATAATAAGTCGTTTATAAATTCCTACATTTGTAAAAATAGAAAATCATCAGCAATGCTAAAAGCAACACCTAACTTCCACCAAGGGATAAATTTCATCCAAATTTCTAGCTTACCTTATGAGCAACGAGAGCTTTTTAGTATGTGGGTTCCTCAATCCGCAAAAATCAAAATGGAAATCAATAACATTACACTTCCTGACTGTGTGGAGTATCAAGATTATGCCTATTGGTTCGATTTTCAATATCAAAACCAAAACTCCTTATTGGAATCAAGTCTTTAATAATCCCATTTGAATTTATAGCTTTGTGGTAAATACCAATCAATGGATTACCAAAAAGAACTCATAACCGTTTCTCAAAAATTAATTCCTGACTTTGAAATCAAGCAGGATGAATCCTTCCATAAGCAATCCTTTATTGAAAAGCTCAGCCCCTATATTTCCCACCTATTAGATACCGACTTTCAAAAACTAGTACAGATAATGTACCGCATTGATGTGTCAGAAAAAGAATTTGCCTTAACTTTGCAGCCTGGAAAAGCAAAAATCCCAGAAACGTTGGCGGAAATGATTTATGAACGTCTTTTATTGAAGGCAAAAATAAGAGCAGAATACAAAGCAAAGTAATCTTTGCGGAACATACCATAATCGGGTAATTATTCGAGAATGGAGATAATTATGATTTTACTTTAAATCAAAAAGTTAAAAATCTAGCTAAAATTGTAAAAAATGTTGAAGATTGCAGTTGATTTTGATGGCACCATAGTAGAAGACCGATATCCAAGCATCGGTAAGCCTCAATTGTTTGCTTTTGAAACTTTAAAAGCTCTGCAACAACAGCAGCACCAACTAATTCTTTGGACTGTTCGTGAAGGAAAAGCTTTACAGGAAGCAGTAGATTTTTGCAAAAAACATGGGGTTGAATTTTATGCTGTCAATAAAAACTTTCCGGAAGAAGAACTAGAGCCAGAACAAAGCAGAAAACTTAATGTTGACTATTTTATTGACGATAGAAACATAGGAGGATTTTTGGGTTGGAGTAGAGTTTGGGAACTATTGGGCAATAATCCAGTTGAATACACACTTCCGAAAAAGAGCTTTTGGGAAAAATTAAAAGATTTGATGAGATGATCCATTTAAAAACGAAAGAAGAAATTGAAATAATGCGCGAAAGTGCCTTGTTGGTATCCAAAACCTTGGGACTTATGGCTGAATTATTAGAGCCAGGAGTTTCTACTTTGGAATTGGATAAAAAAGCCGAAGAATTCATAAGAGACCATGGTGGAATACCAGGCTTTTTAGGTCTTTATGATTTTCCAAATACCCTATGCATGAGTCCAAATGAGCAGGTAGTTCATGGCTTCCCAAACAATGACCCTTTAAAAGAAGGAGATATCATTTCTATTGATTGCGGAGTAAAAATGAATGGTTTTTATGGTGATCATGCTTACACTTTTGCAGTAGGTGAAGTAAAACCAGAAATAGAACAGCTTTTAAAAGTCACTAAAGAATCTTTATACCTAGGCATTGAAGAATGTAAAGCTGGAAACAGAATTGGTGATATTGGTTTTGCCATACAACAACATGCTGAAAAACATGGCTATGGCGTGGTTAGAGAATTAGTAGGACACGGATTAGGTAGGAAAATGCATGAATCACCTGAAGTACCCAATTACGGGAAAAGAGGTAGAGGAGCTAAATTAAAAGAAGGAATGGTTTTGGCCATAGAACCGATGATTAATTTGGGAGGAAGAAGCATAAAGCAATTAGCTGATGGCTGGTCAATTGTTACGGCTGATAGTAGATATTCTGCCCATTTCGAACATGAT
>QNXU01000252.1 GCA_003973485.1 Bacteroidota bacterium
ATTGAGATAGGTTGTTCAGTATCTACAACTTCCATACCTCTAGTCAAACCTTCAGTACCATCCATTGCGATGGTTCTTACCCTGTCTTCACCTAAATGTTGCTGACATTCTAAAACGATTGTAGAACCGTCAGATTTTTTCACTGTAAATGCATCAAAGATGTTAGGTAATTTTGCGCCTTCTGCTTCAAAGCTCACATCCACTACCGGGCCAATTACTTGGGTAATCCTACCAATATTTGCCATGATTTAATAATTATAATAAAATAAAATTGCTCTATTCTTTCAGGGTGCAAAGCTAAGGTTTAATTCAATTATAACAAAGCATTTTTAGCTTTCGCTTTAGCATGTTATAGAAATTTTATCAACTTATGCTTGTTGGTTAATTCAGGACACCCCTTTTCCGCTAGTATCATTCATTTTTCCATTCATGGAAAAGAGATGAAAATTGTAAACTTAATCAGTCTGTGTTGTTAGATTAGCAAGAAATTAAATGTATAAACAATGAAAAAAATAATATTCAGTTTTGCTTTAATAGCATTTATCGGGTTTTCTGCTACAGAAAGTCATGCCCAGCTATTCGGAAAAAACAAAAAAGACGACACAAAGAAAGAAAGTAGTCCAAAGTCAAAATATCAGCCATATTCGAAGGTAATTACTTCGGATGCAGAATCTGATGAAGGTTTATTTACATTCCATAAAGTAGATGATAAATACTATTTTGAAATTCCTCAAGACTTATTGGAAAGAGAGATTTTGATTGTCTCAAGAATTTCAGGACATGTGAAAGGATTGAATTTTGGTGGGGCAGGTATGAAGTCTCGTCCACAACAAGTAATCAGATTCCAAAAGAAAGACAATCAATTGTTGTTGCGTTCTGTTTCCTACAATTCTGTTGCGGATGAAGAAGACCCAATATATGAATCAGTAAAGAACAACAATTTTGAGCCTATTGTACATACTTTTAAAATTGAAGCATTAGGTAAAGATTCTTCTTCTTATGTAATAGATGTAGAAGATTTTTTCACTTCTGATGTACCTATGATAGGAGCATTATATGATTATCAAAGAAAGCAATTCAAGATTTCAACAGTTGACAAAGGCAGATCAGTAATTGTTCATGGAAAAGCTTTCCCAGAAAATGTGGAAATCAGACACATTTTAACCTATAAAGGAAGCGAAATTCCCGACAATCAATTAACAGGAGCATTATCAATTGAAATGAATCAATCCATGATTTTGCTTCCAGAGGATCCTATGGTACCAAGAAACTTTGATGAGCGTGTGGGATATTTCTCTATTCGTCAATTAGATTATTCTAAAGATTCTCACAGAGCCGATGATAATCAATTCATCACTCGTTGGAGATTGGAACCTTCAGATTGGGAAGCTTACAACAAAGGAGAGCTAGTGGAGCCAGTAAAACCGATTGAATACTATATTGATCCAGCTACTCCACTTGAATGGAGAGAATTTATCAAAAAAGGTATTGAAGATTGGCAACCAGCATTTGAAGCAGCTGGATTTAAAAATGCAATTGTAGCAAAAGATGCACCAACAAAAGAAGAGGATCCGGATTGGAGCCCAGAGGACGTAAGATATTCTGTTATAAGATATATCGCTACTGATATTCAAAATGCACAAGGACCACACGTACACGATCCAAGAACTGGTGAAATTTTAGAAAGTGATATTTTATGGTATCACAATGTAATGAACTTATTGAGAAATTGGTATTTCATCCAAACTGCTGCCGTTAATCCTGAAGCACAAAAAGTGAAGTTTGAAGAAGAATTAATGGGGGAATTAATCAGATTTGTGGCAGCTCATGAAGTAGGGCACACATTAGGATTACCACATAATATGGGATCAAGTGTAGCTTATCCAATTGATTCTTTAAGAAATGCTGAATTCATGGAAACTCATGGTGTTGCTCCTTCTATTATGGATTATGCTCGATTTAATTACGTAGCTCAGCCAGAAGATGGAGTTGAAAACTTCTTCCCAATGGTAGGTGAATATGATAAATGGTCCATAGAATATGGATACAGAGCAATACCTAATATTGAAACTGCTGAAGAGGAAGAATCTATTTTAAATGGATGGATATTAGAAAAAGCAGATGATCCTGTTTACCGATTTGGTCGTCAGCAAAGAGGTGTAGTAGACCATACTGCACAGACAGAAGACATAGGAGATGATTCTATGATTGCTTCTGCATTGGGTATTAAAAATTTAAAAAGAATTGCAGATAGACTAATTGAATGGAGCTCAGAAGAAGGTGAGAATTATGATGAACTTGCTGAACTTTATGGTAATGTAATTGGCCAATACAACCGTTATATGGGTCATGTTACCGGAAATGTTGGCGGAATTAGCGAGTATTATAAAACATCTGATCAAGATGGTGCTATTTACACACATGCTTCTAAAGATAAGCAATCAAGAGCTATCGCATTTTTAAATGAGCAATTATTTGAAACTCCAGAATGGTTAATTGATGCTGAAATTTTAGGTAGAATAGAATCTTCTGGAATTACAGATAGAATCAAAGCATTGCAAACCAGAACACTTGGAAGTCTTTTCAGTGCAGATCGAGTGAAAAGAGTTTTAGAAAATGAAGCCTTAAATGGAAATGATGCTTATAAAGCCACTCAAATGATGAGTGATTTACGCACTGGTATTTTCTCTGAATTGAGAACTGGTAGAAGCATTGATACTTATAGAAGAAACTTGCAAAAGGCTTTTGTTGAGCAATTAGGTGAATTAGTAAACATTGAAGATGAGGATATTCGCACAACTGATATTCCATCTCTTTCAAGAGGAAACCTAGTAACTTTAAGAGCTGAAATCAATAGAGGTTTAGCCAGACAAAATGACCAGATGTCTAGGTTTCATTTACAAGATCTAGTAAGCAGAATTGATCAAATCTTAGACCCAAGAGGATAAATTCAATTTAAAAATACTTTAGTTTAGTTTTATGCCTTCCGGTTTTTATTAACTGGGAGGCATTTTTTTAACCAAATATTTTAAATAAAAGACTGATTATCTTCTTAAAATAATCCTAAAGGTAGTTCCCTTATTTAAGATGGATTCTTTAACTGAAATCTTACCGTTATGGTAATTCTCAATAATTCTTTTAGCTAATGTTAAGCCCAATCCCCAACCTCTTTTTTTAGTGGAAAAACCAGGCTGGAAAATTTCCTTGATTTTACTAGAAGGAATTCCCTTGCCAGTATCTTTCACATCAATTAATGCGTCTCCATATTTACCTTCCTTTAAGGTAATGGTAATTTCTCCTTCCCCACTCATAGCATCAATAGCATTTTTACATAAATTTTCAATCACCCAATCGAAAAGCGGTTTGTTAATATCCGCTGTAATGAGGTCATCTTTACACTCGAAATATAGATTTACTTTTTTCGAGGTTCTTTTCTTCAGGTAATTAACGGTTTGTTCTATGATTTTAGAAATATTTTCCTCTCTTAAAACAGGTATAGAACCAATACTTGAAAATCTTGAGGTTATTAATTCCAGTTTGCTGATATCCTTTTCCAGCTCTGTTACGACTTCTTTATCTTTTATATCATCATCAATCTTCATGATTTCAAGCCAAGCCATTAAGGAAGATAAAGGTGTACCTAATTGATGAGCAGTTTCCTTAGCGAGCCCTACCCAAACTTGATTTTGTTCGGCTTTTCTAGAGTAGGAGAAAGAAACATAACCGAAAAATACAAAAGCGGCAATTACGGAGAGTTGAATATAGGGATAATAGCGCAATCTGTAAATCAAATCAGAATTACGGTAATAAATATATTGAAAATCATTGGGGTCATTCGATCCAGTCCATGAAATGGTAATGGGTTCATATTCCTGCTCCATTATTTTGAGCTCTTTTTTTAATATTTTTTTCCTTTCCTCCTCATCATGCTTACTGCTATCAATATCAATATTTCTGTAAATACTTGGGTTCCCATCTGCATCCACCACAATAACTGGAATAGAGTTATTTGGGGTGACAATTTCTTGAAAAATAAAAATCAGGTTTTCGCTATTATCTGGATCACTAGTATATTCCTGTGTTTTGGCAAAAAGCTCTATATATCTTTCTTCTCTTTCTTTTAGCTCTTCCACAATGCTGTTGGTATACAAAACGGAAGCAACACCAATAATTAGGGAAAAGGCTAATGCTACCCATTTCAAAGCAGCTTTGCTTTGATAAATGGAAGAGGCATTGCCCATAAAAGGATTTTCAGAAGGATTCAATATTTAAATTTTTAGCCAAATTAAAAAAGTTTAAGTGATAACGGAAAAAAAGGACATTATTACTTTTAAGCCTTTTCATTATTGATCTCATTTCCATTATATACTGATATTTCTTTATGATATTTTTAAGCAGATAGATTTTTAAAAAGTAACCATTTTAATACTTTTTCGATACATAGTACATGGAAAATATTGTGCAAATTGAATTATGGGGTATCAGAATTGATGAACCTATAGTTACCCTTACTGATTTACTGGTTAGCTTTCTTTGTTTCCTATATTTCTATAAAATGTTGAAATCTCCTAAAGAAGGAAAAGTCTTTACCTATTTCAAATATTATTTTTTAATTATGGGTTTGGCCACCACTTTTGGGGGTATTATTGGTCATGCATTCTACTATGAATTTACTAAAACTTGGAAATTAGTGGGTTGGATTATCAGTATGTTCGCCATTATGCTTATTGAGCGTGGAGCTATAGAACATACCCGCATTGTATTGAATAAAAAATATGTTAAAGCTTTAGGTATTATCAACATAATTGAATTTTTGATTTTCCTTGGATTGGTATTTTATACTTTAGACTTCTTTTATGTTCAGCTGCATTCAGGTTACGGTTTAATGTTTGTAGTTTTTACAATTGAAGCTTTGTTATTTTACAAAACGAAAAATGAAGCAACAAAATACATTATGGCCGGAATTGGTTTTGCAGCTCTTTCGGCTTTAGTATTTGCTACTAAGTTTTCAATTCACGAATGGTTTAATTTCTTATCATTAAGCCACGTACTCATGGCAGTAGCTACGGTTTACATTTACGGAGGCGTGAAACGAATTAAAGTAAATGAGGGGAAAGTAAAAGAAAAGGTTTAATTCCAATCCCTTTTTCCAAACTACTACAATTTTTAAATTCAAAGTTATTACCCTATCGCCAGCGTCCCGCTGGCGTTTTCTACTTGTGCTTCTGGCACGGAATAATAGCCTGCAGAAAGAGCAAAAACTAGCTTCCTATAGCTAAAAACCGCCAGAGTCGAAAGTATTTTCCACCAGCCGGAGGCAGGAAGAACGGTTTGGTGGTTTATTGCAACTCTCTGGAATGTGATGATTACTTGCGTGTGGTTAGTAAGACTGTTACAATAATTTTTCTTTGCAAGAATCTCTATAGTTTATTAGTTTGCTTACTTGAAGATTGAAATTATAATTCTTAAAAATAATCAAGATTATTTTTATTTGTTCTCCTTTCCCGAATACGGGACAAGTTGTGAAAGACTCTGTGTCACTTAGTGGTTAAATTCAAAGTAGCCTTTGGCTACCACTTTGTACTCATAGTGAACAACTTAGAGAAACTTGGTGGTTACACAAAAAAAGCCCATCACTCTCCAGTGACAGGCCCTACTATGGAAACGACTAATTGAATACTATTTTATAAAGCGATACTATGTTTAAAGTTCCTATCGCCAGACTGAACCATAATTTGATATTCTCCTTTTTCTAATGAAGAAATATCAAATCTCTTTTCAATACCTGATTGATTACCCAAATTTTCTTTATAAATCACATTTCCTTTTGAATTTGTAATTAAAACAGAGGTATTATTACTCTTTAAATTCAGATAATTGAAATCTACAATTCCATTTTCCTTTAGCTTTACAAATGGCTTATGGATTGTATTAAATTGATTTTCTGCAACGGTTACCGAATCCCAAGTAATAGTAATAGGGAATTCTTCAATATTTAAATCATTTTCTAATTCGATTTTATAACGACCAGATTCCAAATGACTTAAATCGAAATTTTTTAAGATACCATTAACGTTTTCAACAGTTTCGGCATATAATACCTGACCAAACTGATTTTTAATCCTAATATTGGTCAAATCAGACTCAGCTGATCCTACCCTTAATGTAATCATTTTGTTTTCTTTGCTAGTTAATTTTACAAACGGAAAGCCATCTGCAAAGCTCAATAATGGAAGTAAAAGCAATACCGCAGTTACAACCGATTTTTGAATTTTTAAATTGTTCATAAACTTTTTCATTTAATTACATTACAAATGTAGGGTGGATTTTTGCCACTAACTATGTGAAGATTTTCCAATTCTAATACTATATTAACATATCAATGTTATTTATATGTTAAGAAGAGGTAATATGCAATAACAAAATAAAGTTAGAACCGTTTTAAAGCTATTATGCAATTTTATAAGCCTACACTCGAACAAATTGAACCTAGCTTTGGAAGCTCTGTTCTTATCAAGAAATTTGAGCAGTCAAAACCCAATAAAGAACCATTTTGGCATTTTCACCCCGAAATTGAGTTAGTATTTGTCCGTGGAGGAAATGGCAAAAGACATATAGGTAATCATATTTCCTATTATCAAGATGGTGATTTAATGCTGATTGGCTCTAATTTGCCTCATTATGGTTTTACAGATCGTTTAACTGGTAATGAATCAGAAACCATCATTCAAATGAAGGAAGATTTCCCAGGTCCAGTATTCTTAAATTTACCTGAAATACAACCTATAAAGCAATTAATTGAGAATGCAAAGCTAGGGATTGTTTTTACAGGAGAAACCAAAAAGAAGATAGGTAATGAAATAGAACAACTAGTAGATAAGCCGCCTTTTGATAGACTGATAGGTTTAATATCCATATTAAAGGAATTATCAGAAGTAAAGGATTATTATTTATTAAATTCAGAAGCCGTTTCCATTGAAGCAAAAGCGGTAGACCAGCAAAGAGTAAATTTAATTTATGATTATGTTCGAGAAAACTTCAAGCGAAATATCTCTTTAGAAGAAATTTCAGCAGAAGCTGCCATGACGGTTCCTGCTTTTTGTCGTTACTTTAAAAAAATCTCAAATAAGACTTTCACACATTTTGTAAATGAGAATAGAGTTGTGCATGCTTCCAAACTATTGTCAGAAGGTAATTTAAATATTACCGATATTTGCTATGCATGCGGTTTTAATAATATTTCCCATTTTAATAGGCAATTCAAAGAAATCACAGGGAAAAGCCCATCAGATTACAGAAAGGCCATTAAAAGAATTGTGAGGTGAGGAAGTGATGCATATATGTTGTTTCTGCTATATAACAAAACTAAAAACCAGCTAAGGCTGGAAATTTAACATCAAAAGAATTAAAAGAACAATCAAAGGCTGTTTAGCCCTCGCTCATATCCTTTAAAACAGAAACATTTGGTTATCTCCTTTGAAGTTCGGTTCAAATGTTGAGAGAATTTGACATACTAAGCTTTGCTTCCGATATTAATAATGCCTTTTTAGAAAATTCTGACATTATTTGCATTAGTAAAAATCATACACTAACGTTTTAAAGAAGCTTTATTGAAAATATAATCTGGAATCTCAGGATTAAACTGAATATCTAATACTATAAAGTCTGTACCCTCGCCTTCTTTGAGCACATCCTTATAATTCACATTTTTAGGATACCACCTGCCATCAACTTTCTCAACATTTTTTAAAGTGATTTGCTTTAAAAGCTGACCACTTTTAGCATAGAGTTCTTCTTTTAAAGGTACAAATCTTTCTTGGTCAATCCAGGTTTTGCGTTTCTGATAACTCGCATCATCCACTGTGGCATTAAGCTCCAAAAGCCAGCATTTTCTGTTATCAATTGTTTCCTCCCCAATAATTTTTGCATTATAAATATCGGTAAGCTCACGGTCTTCCATTAAATCCTCATAAGATAGATCAGAACCCATAACCGATTGCCTCAGCATGTGACCTGACAGCTGAATCGTTCTATCCGTGGATGGATTATAAATCCACAGTTTATCTTCCAGCTTCAACATTTTGGTGCCTTTTTCACGCTCTGGGGCTAGGTATTCTGTGAAAGCTTTTTCATTCCCCTCGGCATAGCCTTTAGATACTACTTCTCTGGTATTTCTCCGCCCATGAATCACCATTTTTGATTCCGTAATAGTGGAGTTAGAACTCATGTTCTCATCTACTTTTTGTAGAATTTCTTCAGCAGTAAATTCACTTTGTCCCATCAAATTGAATGATGCGAACAATAGCAATCCGAATATTATAATAGTGTAACTTCTCATACTTCTAATTCTTTAAATAAGTTTGCAGTCTGTCTTTTATAAATGCCTAATCCTGAAAGCATATTCCCTAACACCATGGCACAAACGCCCGGTATAAATCCAATATAAAACTGGCTAGGAATCATTTTCGCTCTTAAAGTAGAAGGCATTAACATGCTACTTTGTGTGATCATTTCGCTAATATCTAAGCCCACTTCCTGCATATAATAGGTAGCTAATAAACCTAAAATAGTACCTAAAATAGAACCCATAGCCCCTATTAAAATGGCTTCAACTATTGACTTTCTGTAAATGCTACCTTTTGATTCACCAAGTGCAAGTCTGATTCCATATTCTTTATAACGTCTTAATCCTCCCAATAAACCGGTGTTCCATAAAACTACTGACATGGCGAAGATTAGTACAATCACAATTATTTGAGACATATAATTACTGTAAGCCAGCATGTCGCCCAAGTTATTTTGCTGTTCCAAGCTGAACATTTTCGGAGCAAATTCATCATCAGTGGATGCATAACTTTGGTTAAAGGCAGCGCTGATTTTAGTTGCTTTTTCACTATCGTACTGGCCAGTTTCAAAATATCCAAGAATTTCAGTAGCGCCATTTTCCATATCCAGTAAAGTCTGCGCATCAACAATATCCATGACTACCGCTCCTCTATCAAAGCCAGCCGTTCCAAAATGCACTGTACCTGACACAATAAAATTCTGAAAAGACATGCTACCATACATGGTGGAACCAACATAAGTTATTTCATCACCAATCTCAACATTTAATTTCTCAGAAAAATCATGTGCTATCAGGACTTCACCATTTTGACTTGGAATACTTCCTTTTACAAGAGCATTTTCAATATTTAACCTTTCCACTTCATGACTATCCTTTGAGAAAAGCGAAATAGCCATAACACTTGCAGGCCCTTGTCCTTTTGTATTGCCTTTTTCATCGGCTATATCCAATAATCCTCCAAATCTGATGCGTTTAACCCATTCAACTTCAGGATAGGAATTTTTTAAACTTTCTTGAAGTTCCTCCACGTCCAATAAGGCCAAATCAATCGGCATTTGTTCATTATTTTCCGCATAAGCTCGGCTCATGATTTTCACATGCCCTGTTTCAAATCTTGCATTTTGATGAATGATGTCTTGAAAAACGCCTGCTAAATAGCCACTTAAAAATACCGTTAAAGTAACTCCTAATGCCACAATGATGATGGGCAAAAGGCTGCGATTCTTATCTCTTATTATTCCTTTTAATATAAACTGTATCATTGGACTTTTCCTTTTAAAGCATCAACAGGATCTATTTTCGCTATCTTTCTGGACGGTAAAAAGCTCACAATAGTAGCTGAAATTACTACCAAAGCCAGTGTCCCTAGTAGAAGACCAAAGCTGAATGCCGGATAAATACGCTGAGCAATTGTGATTCCCATATCTTCTTCTGTGACATATTCAGGCATTCCGATTCCATTGGATGCAAAATACCAGAAAATGGGAGCGCCAATTAAAATCCCCAAAACACTAGCCATTAAACTATACATACTTCCTTCTATTGTAAATAATTTAACCACTTGCCAACGAGTCATGCCCAAAGCTATATAAGTTCCAATTTCCTTTTGCCTCCTGAAAATGGATAACACTTGAGTATCAAAAATCGCCAAAAGTGCAATGCCCAATAACAGCAAATACAAAATAGAGCTACTGGCACTTTTCATTTCTATGATTTCTTTGAGTTGCTTTAAAAGTTCTTCTTTTGAAAAGAATTTCCAGCCACTTATTTCTTGATGTTGGTAATGCTCATTAGCAATAAAATACGTGGCGTGTCCTTTTAATTCGGTCATTTCCCATAGCTTTTCAATCGGAATCCAAATTTGACCAAGGTCGATACTACTCACATCTGAATCGAATATTTTTACAATGGTGATTTCTGATGCATCAAAAGTGCCATTCTTATCTCGCCAACGTAATAAGATTTTATCCCCCACTTTAAGACTATTGGACTTTGCCATTCGCTGACCTATTACAGCAGGAATTTCGGCATCTGTTTCCTGAAATGCTTCGGTAGGGATACTCAAGCTTTGCTGGTTGCCATCTATCCCCTTCATCAAAACAGAAATCATTCTGCCTTCAGGATATAAAGAGGCTTGGCGAATTAAAATCGGAGATAGATTTTCGCTTTTTGCTGATGCTAATTTTCCATGAGCATCCGTCAAAGTAAAAGGATCCAATGGGTCGTAATCTTGATGGCGTAATTGCCCATTTCCGTATTCCCATTTTACACTCTCTCTTTGTGCTTGCAGATTCCAACCATCCAAATAGCCATTAAAAAATATAATGACAATGAAGGTGAAAGCTAAAATCCCAACGTTCAGCCAAGTGCGCAATCCTGCACCTACTAAATTCCGATATGCCAATTGAAATGCCAACTTCATGACTTCTGATTTTGAGCCGTTATAATTTCATCTTTTTCAACCTCACCGCCTTTCAAGTGAATGATACGATTCAGGTATTGCATTACTTTTTCATCATGCGTTGAGAATAAAAAAGTAGTGCCTAGCTCTTCATTAAGCTTTTTCATGGTCTGAATGATTGCATGAGCATTAGTTGCATCCAAATTAGCCGTTGGTTCATCCGCCAACACGATCTTAGGTTCCTTCACCATTGCCCTGGCAATAGCTACTCTTTGTCCTTCACCACCTGAGAGCTTTGATGGCTTTTTATCGGGTATATTTTCCAATCCCACCCATTCCAATGCTTGCATTACCGCCTTTCTTCTTTCTTCTTTGCTTTTGTTTTGCAAGAGCAAAGCAAATTCTACGTTCTCAAATACCGTATAGACAGGCAGTAAATTATATACCTGAAAAATAAAACCTAAATGTAGATTTCTTAGCTGAGCAGATTCTTTATGACTTAGTTCTGCCACATTTTTATCCATTACCCAAGCATTTCCGCTACTTGGCTGGTCTAATGAACCTATGATATTGAGCAAAGTAGTTTTGCCAGAACCGCTGGGGCCAACTATACCACTAAACTCTCCTTCTTGAAATTCAAGATTAATGTTTTTAAGTGCAACAAACTCCCCTTCTCCTTCAGGAAATTTTTTGGTTACATTTTCAATTTTGATAATAGGTTCCATAAGCAAAAATTTAATGATTATAGACCAGCATAATTCGTACACCTGGCCCTGAAAAGTTATTGACTAATTCGTTTTGTTGAATACCCTGAAATTCAGATGGATTATAATAGGCCATTAAATAGCCTATGATTTTCTTGAATTGATGTTGATAATTTAGAAAGAAAGTAGTGCTTTCTGTTTCCCAGCTGTAGTAAGTCAAGCCGCTCAAGCTATCAAAAAAGCCTAAAGGATAACTTAAACTGGCAGCCGTGATATTGGCATAGTTATCAGAAAAGCCACTTTCACTATTTCCATATAAAAGATGCTCGGCTATAATAGTAAGCCCATTACCCAAAACAAAAGTGTAATCAGTTCCCACGTTTATCAAATTTTGATTAGTCAA
Source organism: Bacteroidota bacterium (assembly GCA_003973485.1). Classification (GTDB taxonomy): domain Bacteria; phylum Bacteroidota; class Bacteroidia; order Cytophagales; family Cyclobacteriaceae; genus Marivirga. The sequence goes on from QNXU01000252.1 coordinate 11,856, forward strand.
AGCACCAATACTTTCAGCTTTATGAATATAAGTAGATTCCAACCAAAGTCCGACTACCCAATCTAATTTGACATCCACTGCCCATCTATTTTCAGCGATGCTATTGAAAACGTTTTCATTAAAAAATTCACTAGCATCGGCTTTTCTGTGGTGGTAAGTAAAGCCAACTTCTCCTGTGAGCAACGGAAGTTGAACTCGCCCACCAAATTCAGGGATTTTATCATTCGTCTCAATGGCATCAAACCCTCTTCTTTTGCTGTTTCCATATAAGCCCCAAGCCCAAATATTGGCGTTATTTTTAAAATAGTAATTTCCCATAATTCCATAAACTCCATTGGTTAAAGCCAAAGGATCACGCGGGTCAATTTGGTTGAACCATTGCAATGGTCGGAGCAAAGTAGCTACTCCAAAATCTAGCTTTTGCAAGCCTGCCCTAATTTGAAAATTTTGCCCAGCATAGCGCGCCCAAAGTCTGTATGGGTCTATATTTCCATCGATATGATTATCTTGAAAAGAATCAGAAAGAATGGAACCGCTAATATTAGCAGAAGCTAAAACATCAAAGCTTTTACCAGAATCTAAGGAATGGGTATAATTGATTTCAGGAATGTAGCGCCCTCCCATGAATAACTCATATTGATTATCGGGACTGTAATTACCAAAGGCAGATACTTGACCATCCCAAGAAATTTGACTTTTCAGAAGGAAAGGGGGGAACATCAACAATATGATAATTACCTTTTTCATTTATCATCTTTTAACAAAAATTCCGTAAAAGAAGAAATTACTCAACTCCATTATGGCTTCATCTATGCTTTTGAACATTTTCAGGAAATGTTCATCTTGCATTTTGGTTCGAATCACTCCTAGCATGTCCATTATAAATTCAGCTTTTAAGTCCGCTCTTACCCATCCTTCTTTCTTAGCTTTTTCAAAATCAGCTATCATTACTTTATAGGATTTTAGTGTATATTTCTGAATGAGCTCACTTAGTGCAGATCCATCTTCCGTTAAGATTTCATTTATGAAATCCTTGCTCATATATTTTGCTTCTTGATGCTTAAGTTTTAAAATCTCACTGATTTTTTCAGGAAACGGCTTTTGCTCAGCCATTATAGCTGAATACCTTCTCAAATTATCTTCTAATATGGCTTCTAAGATTTCTTCTGCGGCATGTTCTTTATTTACAAAGCGTCTGTAGAAAGTCATTTTACTTACTCCTGCATGCTCACAAATTTCCTCCACGGTTACTTTCTTTAAACCGTATTTCCAAAATAAAGCTTTGGCACTAGCTAATATTGCTTTTTGACTCTTAGTCATTTATTTAAAATGTTACTAATTAATAATTATGTTACAATTATAGTAATATATTTATATAGCGTAACAATTTAAGGATGGTTCTTTGAAATAATTAAAGATGATTAATTACTTCATCAATTTTTGATTTGTCTATACCTTTTTTAGAATAGAAATAAGCTTTCAATTGAGATTTGTTGAGTTGATGAGTATCAATCAACCCCTTTATAATAGTTTGTAAATAATGAGGATCCGGTGAGTTGATATCATTTAATAAAAATTTTTCATTAGTAAAAGTAAAGATGGGAGCATTGTCTTCTTCTCCTAAATAGAGTAATTTACCATACCAACTATTTTTTCTTACGACTGAGGATTTATCTTTTTGTGTTTTATTAAAATCTATATCAATATACTCATTGGTACTGTTCTCTTGCTGAACAACTTCCAGAAACTGTTGGCGAGTAATCAGATACATATTGCCTAATGTCTCAGCCATTTGATTTTTCTCAGGATTGATAAAACAAACGCCTCCTCCATTCCATACTCCTGCACTTTTAGCAAAGTATAGTTCATGTGGTATTATGAATGGTCTTTGATCTTTCGGCTTGCTTTGATCTTTACATCCTTGATAAGTCCGAGTAGCCCCATCAGGTTTTCCACCTTGAATGTAACACATAAATCTTTCAGTGGAAATATTGGAACCGTAGCTGGCGTACCAAATGTGTGAGTTCACCTTTTCCATTGAAATGCAATTCATTCAAAAATTGAAAGGTCAGGAACATTATTCATTTTTTTACTTTTTACCTCCATTCCTTTTTAAAAAATCTGTAAATAAAACATTAGTTGAGATCAGTTTTTTGTAGCCTTTTTGCCTAAGACCATTTATTAATTTTTTATCCCCAGTCCATAAATTACATTTTAAATACAATGAAAAAGCTACAAAAGGGATATCATCAAAATCAATATCTTTACATAAATCTACAGCATCTTTATAATATTTCTTTTCAACTATAGAGTGATTGAGAATCGTGATGTTTTTCAATACAATCTCATACGTTTCTAAAAATTCTTCTTCACTTAAGTTGGTTATTTTTTGATTTTACCTTTATGCTCCCATATTTCAGTTCTTATATATTTTGGAGCATAAAAATCATGAAGGTCATCACCTGTTAATAAAATTTGTCCTATTCTACTATTGATATTTAAAATAGCACTAAAAATAATGTTGGTATCCACCACTATCTTAGTCATCGAATCCTATTTCCTTTTTTATTTTATCCCATCTACTGATTTTTGATTCTTTAACAAGATTTTCTACATCCTCTTCCGTTGCATTAGATTTAGAAGTGAGTTCTTCATATCTTAAATAATCAAGGATAGATTGTATTCTTGAAGCTTTTGTACCAGCAGAAAACCTTACCAAAATCTCATTATTTTTTCTTTCCACTATCATTTTATCTTATTTGATTATATTCAAATTAATCATTTTATGCGAATTAACAATAATCACATAAAGTCTCAATTAAAACAATATTTGACTACCAACTAGTTTCAAAATTATTTTAAAGTGGATTCAATTTGTTTTACCAAAGTAATTCAAACATCCACTAAGCCAATATCCCCTGAATATCTTCCTTACTCAAGCTCTTCATAAAGCTTTCTTCTGTACTAATTAAATCACGAGCTAAGGTCAGCTTTTTCTCTTGGAGAGCTAATATCTTTTCTTCCACCGTATTTTTAGTAATAAATTTATAGGTGAATACTTGTTGCTTTTGTCCAATTCTATGGGCTCTATCCACTGCTTGTTGCTCAATGGCAGGATTCCACCACGGATCGAGTAAAAACACATAATCCGCAGCAGTTAGGTTTAAGCCCAATCCACCAGCTTTAAGGGAAATTAAGAATACTGATATGTCATCATTTTCTTGGAATAGCTTTACTTGCTTTTGGCGGTCTTTTGTTGTTCCATCTAAATAGGCATACTTAATATGGCTACGCTCCATGAAATCTTTAAATAAGCTCAAATGCTTCACAAACTGGCTAAAAACTAAAATCTTATGTCCTTTTGAAATTATAGAACTCAACATGTGGGTAACATCCTCCATCTTTCCTGAATCGCCCTGATATTCAGGATCTACCATTGTTGGGTGATTCGCTATTTGACGCAATTGAGTTAAACCTTGAAGTAAAATCATTTGCGAACTACGAATTCCTTTTTTCTCGATTTCATCCAAAATCATATCTCGGAAGTAATTTTTTACTTCCTCATACTTTTCTTCTTGCATGGTGGTCATACCTGAATAATGGACGTTTTCGATTTTATCAGGAAGTTCGGTTGCCACTTGTGATTTATGCCTTCGCAAAATAAATGGCTTTATAAGAGTAGCTAATTTTTGGGACTTCTGTTCATCTCTCTTTTTCTCAATTGGAGTCACAAATTCATCTTTAAAGAATTTTTTATTGCCTAACAATCCTGGATTAACAAATGACATTTGAGACCATAAATCCATAGTACTGTTCTCCACAGGCGTACCGGTTAATACTAACTTTCTACGGGATTTTAATTTTTTTACTGCTTTGGCAATATGCGAATCAGGGTTTTTAATGGCTTGAGATTCATCCAGGATAATATAATTGAACAAAAATTCAGAAAGGATTTCCACATCCAAGCGTGTAATACCATAGGAAGTCAAAATCAAATCATAATCTTCAAACTGCTTACTGTCCTTAATCCTGTTTGTCCCAGTATAAACAAAGATTTTCAACTCCGGAGTAAATTTTTCTGCTTCGGTTTGCCAGTTATAGACCAATGAAGTAGGCATTATCAACAGACTTGCAGCAGTTCTGCCACTTTCTTTCTCGGATTGCAACATGGCAAGTGTCTGTACGGTTTTTCCCAATCCCATATCATCTGCCAAACAACCCCCAAAGTTATATTGATTTAAAAATTGCAACCAATTAAAGCCTTCCTTTTGATAAGGTCGCAACTCACCTGAGAAATCTTCTGGCATCGGATGATCATCTATTTGAGTAAAGTCTTTAAGCTTTGCCAGTTTCCTGTCCATTTGAACCTTAGCTAAATTACTTTTCTCCATATCACTTACCAGTGACAAATGATGTTTTCTCATTTTCATGGCATCTTGATCACCATTTTCCATGAAGCTGAATAACTCAGAGTAATCTTCAAACCAATGTGAAGGAATTACCGCAGTCTGATTATTTGGTAATTGGAACTCAGTTTGATTATTCAAAATATGCTTTCTAAGCTCCTTAAAAGGAATTTCGTAGTCGCCAAACATCACTACCGCATTGATATCAAACCAATCGATACCTTCTGAGATATCGATTTCAATTGTGGACTTCCCTACAAAATATTCCTTATTGTCATATAATCTTCCCTGTTCTACTTCTACACCATTCTCATGTAGCCAATCAACATTTTTCGTGATCCAGCTAAATGCACTTGCTTTTGGCAGTGTAGCTTTTCCTTTCAAAATGTCTAAGCCCCTATCTATCATAGCATCTCTAAGGCTTTTTTCTTTCAAGATGTTTCTCACCAATCGCTTAAAAACAAACTGTCCATCTTCTTTTTCAACCTTTACAGAAACTCCTTCTCCTTTTCCTAATGGAAATGTATGCTCACCATATTGGAATTTTAATTCTAATAGAAGATTTCCATCAGACTCTGGCTTGGATTCTTCCTCTTCAAAAAGCCCAACACTCTGCCCTTTGGCAACCGCAAGCTCTGAAATTTTCAATTTTGGATAGGGTTCTTCTCTGTACGTTTTTATTTTAAAGCCTCTTGCGAAAACATCAAAAGAAGCAACTAATGGAGCTACAAACTTTTTAAAGTAGGTTTCTTCTACTTTTTGAGGAATTGCAATGAATTTTTTATTGAGAAAAGGTTTTATTTTTTTCCCTTCAGGATCTTTTTCAAAAGAATATAATTTTTGATCCACCACAAGCCAAGCAGGCTCATTGCAAATTAAATAGGCTCCTTTATATTGAAATTCTAATTTTTCGCCACTGTGTTTTATGGTAGGGAAATAATGGGTATTATCTTCATTTTTCACAAAATGAAAAAGAATAGTAGCTTTTTCTTCCATTATTTCAATCTGACGCCAGGCGGGCTCACCATCATTGCCCATTTCAAAAAGCATTTTGCCTTTTATACGACTTAATATTTCAGAGCGTCTTCTTTCCATATAACGCTCAATCTCATTCTGTACTAATTCATTTCCTCCATCTATATTGTAATATTTATCAAAGAATTCGGCAGGCTTCATTTTCTTTTTGGCAAATTTCCTCACTACCACATCCTGCTGCATTTCATCCATTAGCTCAATTAACTCATAATCAACATCATCAAGCCCTTTTTCAAACTCCTTTGCATTTTTAGCAGAAATATTTTGATGGGAAAATGTTAATTCACCTCTGCTATTTTTTTGAACTACAAAAGATTCGAAAGTGTAGCCCAAATATTCATGTTCAAACAATGAATAAATTAATTGAAATGGTTGAGTGGTGTAGACCTTCATAGATAAAACTTATCAATCAAACAGTTTATGCCCGTTTTTTAAAAAAATCAGAATTGAAATTTAATGAATTAGGATGGAACTCGTATTATTTTTTTGAATATTTTATCACAATCTCTGGATTTCAACTGATTTTGCTGCTACTTGAGCAGGTTTGAAAGATGCCAAAATGGTGATAATAAAAATGGTTAGCATAGTGAAAATAAAATCTGAGGCAATCATCTTAACAGGATAAGCTTCCTGCACAGCTGACGCCATATTCATGGAAATTAATCCATATTCTTGTTGTAACAAACAAATAATAAACCCAAAAAAACCGCCAGTAAGCGCTCCTGATAATGAAATTATTGCTCCTTCTTTTAAGAAAATATTCCGAATAGTTTTTACAGGTGTTCCCATTGCAAACAAAATACTAATGTCTCTCTTTTTATCGAGCGCCA